>JAFZFM010000199.1 GCA_017555865.1 Bacteroidaceae bacterium | reverse complement strand
GGGTTGCCCTCTTTTGTCATGAGGTTGAATAAAAAGAGCTATTTTTAGGCGTGCGAAGACTGAAAAAGCGCAGTTTACTAAGCGTAAATGAGCATTTTGAAGGCGAGCACAACAACAAAAGAGCCTTTTTAGTCATCCTCACTTTTTTTATTGGATTGACTTAACATAGCCTTTTTTGTCAATCACCATTTACATCTCTCAACCTGCGATGTTTTTTATAAATATATAGAATATCAACAGGGGAGTTATATATCGCAGCATAAAGATAAATACACCGGACAAGAACCTGTTTACAGTGCCACCATTGGTAAGCTCATTCTTCATAAAGCCACGTTTCATGTACCACACAGCAAAAATGCAGGCAAACATGCCACCCAACGGCATTAGATAATTGGCCGTAATCTTATCGAACAGGTCAAAGAAATCAATACCGAAAAGGGAGAAGAAAGTAAGAGTGCTCAACAAGATAGATATAGCAGTTGTTATAGCAGCACCAGCCGTTCTGCTCAATTTGAACTCCTCGGCAAAATAGGCTGTAAGCACCTCGTGGAACGATATTGTAGATGTAAGCGAAGCAAGGACTACAAGAAGGAAGAATACCGCCGACCACATTGCTGCCAAAGGCATTCCATTGAAAATCTCGGGCAAGGTAACAAATACCAGCGAAGGGCCCTCGGCCGGTTCAAGTCCGGCACTGAACACAGCAGGGAATATCACCAGACCGGCAAGTATTGAAACAAGCAATGTAAGCACCGACACATTGAATGCTGTTGAGGCAAGGTTGTTGTCTTTTTTGAAATACGAGGCGTATGTTACCATGCAACCCATACCTACCGAGAGCGAAAAGAATGCCTGCCCGACTGCCATCATAATGGTATCGATCTTGAATGCCTCACCAAAATCGCATGACAGGAAGAAACGGTAACCATCTGCAGCACCGGGCATGAATGCCACACGCACAGCCATGACAAGAAGTATCACGAACAGCGCCGGCATCATTATCTTGGAAGCCTTCTCTATACCCTTCTCCACTCCACGCGACACAATGACATGTGTCATCAAAATAAACAGTACACCATACAGCAACGGTCTCCATGAATCTTGGAAAAGTTCAAACTGCTGCTTGAACGGAAGTGACGAGGAGTATATGCTGCCGGTTATTGATTTCACAAAATACTCTAGTGACCATCCGGCAATCAGGTAGTAATAACCCGAAATGAGCAATGCACCAACCACACCATTATAACCAAGCCAGCTCCATTTCTTGGACAAGGAACGGAATGCTCCTACCGCATTCTGGCGTGTCTTGCGACCAACGGCAAACTCGGCAAGCATTGCCGGGATTCCCACCACAAATACACTCATAAGAAAAACCAGCAGGAATGCTGCACCACCATGTTTGCCGGCAATATACGGAAAGCGCCACAAGGCACCCAGTCCAATGGCGCTGCCGGCTGCGACCAATATCACACTTAATTTACCTCCAAACGAGGCCCTTTTATTTTCACTCATAAACACTTAGTAATAGAAATGAGTCGCGAAATTAGTAAAAAAAAGAGAAACAAAAGGAGTGTTACACCTCTTTTGTTTCTCTTTAAATGATAAAAAATATAAACAAATTACACCAGATGTGCAATATGCTGTTCGCGGTCGCCGGGCAACAGGTCGATTAGCGGAATCTCAATCATGGTATAGCAACCTGGCTGCAGACGCATTGAAGCGCGGGCACAACATACAAGAACCTGGGCTGTAAGTGCAGGGTTATTTATTCTCATATTGAACTCGAACAGCTGGTTCTGTGTGGTTCCCGAAACGCCCTTGCGGGTAAGATTTACACCGTGACCCATATCAAGGAGATCGTCAACGCAAGGCACCTCCTTAACGTGTGTCTCATCGTTCACAAAATATGGATCGGCCTTGATGGCAGCCGCAACCTGATTGAAGTCATAACCCTTTTCAATTTCTACATAAACCATGCGGCGATGTATGCCTGTACCGACAGGGATTGTCATTGACAGCGCAGCCTTCACACCCTCTATAGCCTTTACAGCAACTGTATGTCCCATACTCATACCGGGACCGAAGTTGGTATATGTGATACCCTTTGGAGCTATGGCCTCGAGCAATGTACGGATAACCGAGTCGCTGCCCGGATCCCATCCTGCCGAGATTATTGAGACTGCATTACCAGCCTCGGCGCTCTCGCCCAATGAACGGCGCAAGTCAAGAATCTTTGAGTGGATATCAAAACTGTCGACAGTGTTTATACCAAGTGCAAGAATATCCTTGGCATACTTTTCAACGCTACGTGTCGGAGTAGAGAGGATTGCAACATCCACGTCACCCAATTCGCGTATATCCTTGACTACATTATAGCCCTCTAGTTCTGCGGGCAAATTCTCGGCTCCCGAACGACGTACAACACCTGCAATTTCAAAGTCGGGTGCAGCCTGGAGTGCCTGAAGTGTATATTTACCAATATTGCCATATCCTACTATGGCTGCTCTTGTCTTTCTCATAGGAAGTTTCATTTATAACGGACACGAAGATATATAAAATTCATGTACCGACACAAATGATTAATATTTTTTTGCAACAATTCACCTTATTATATATACAGAGGAGGGTGACCCAAAAGTAAATGGG
>JAFZFM010000198.1 GCA_017555865.1 Bacteroidaceae bacterium | reverse complement strand
TTGTTCAAGTTGTTTGCATTCTCAAGGTCGTTCTCAAGACCGTCGATGATACCACCATAGATAGCCTGAAGTGCAGGAAGATCTACTGTGTTATCCCAACCTGTCTTACCGATCTTGTAGCTTACACCAACTGTTGCAGCCCACATCATGTCGTGACCTTCTACTGTTGAAACACCGCTGAAACCATTGCGGAAGAAGAAACCAGACAACTCTGCATTAATAGCCCAACGCTCAGAAACGCGGAATGTATTGATGATACCGTAGTTTACAGAGAGTGTACCAGAGATATTATCAAAATCCTCGTGGTTCATAGCCTTGCGACCAGCCCAACCTGCACCAACGTAAGGAATTACATTCCAGATACGTGCCTCGCGGTAACCACAGATAAGGTTGCTGAGGTTGAACATTGCATCGAAGTGGAAGTTCATGAATGTTGTGTGGTCAACATTCTCAAATGTCTGAATATTCAAACCGTTGTAACCAACTCTCCAACCGAAGCCAGGAGTATGCCATTTACCAACATAGACGTTCAAAGCAGGAGAGATGTGATCAAATGGACTCTCACCCTTAGTAACAGTACCGTTGTAGAGGTTCACACCACCATTAACGCCAAGAAACCAGTTGCTGCCAAAGCTGTTGGTAGCTACAGAGTGGCTCTTTGTAGGAACTACGACCTCGCTAACAGTCTCCTGTGCAAAAGAGAACATAGCAATACTAGCAATAGCTAGTGAAATCATAAATTTTTTCATACTTAAATAAAATTAGATTATAATTATTCTATTATTATCACCTGTTAATACTCTGTATTAAACACAGAATACAATATGTTTGTTTAAATGAAAGGACATACAAGCCATACGATACGTATGGAGATAGTACCACTATTCATTCATCTGCAAATTTACATAATTTTGGCAAAGAGTTGCAAAGCATTAATAACAAAGATTCCTGTTATTAACTTTTTTTAACAACAATAAAATGCATACACCCTCATTTGGCAAAAAATTTAGCTATTTCGGTATCACTCATTGTATATAGCACAACATCACCGTCAGGAGTTCGCACTGGAAGCGATGACGCAAACAGTTCGGCCACCAGTCTGTTCATCTCTTCATTGGTAAGAATTTGCCCCACCACTACAGCAACTTGCTTGGCCATTGACAAGGCGATACGTTCGACCACACCTCCCTTGGCTTCACGCGTCTGCTCCGAAACACCATGCAAGAGTTCCATCAGCAACTTTACCGGCGATAGCCCGTCTATTCCGGGAGGAACACCGTTTATGGCATACGAACCGCCGCCCAAAGACGAAATATCAAAGCCCAAGGCTACAAGTTCTTCCGTTATATTATCGAAAACCACCGATTCCGACACAGACAAATCTAGCCTCTCGGGAAACAGAAGGCCTTGCGACGGAACACTTGCTCCATTTATCTGCGAGCAGTACTTGTCGAACAGCACTCTTATATGGGCACGGCGTTGATGAATCCACATCAACCCCGATTTTACAGGAACCAATATATACTGACCTTTATATTGCAATAACGGCACAGACTCATCGGGTAAAAAGCCATCGAACAACACATCGGAAGAGGGTTGAGAGTCAGAAACACTATCGGCAAAACCAAAATCCGGAATATCCTCAAACGGAGACAGATCAAGAGGTTTCTCACCCTCAACACCACCATACATCATCTCCCACGATGTATTGCTGTTATTATACGAAACTCCATTGCTCTTGAACGGGTTATACCCGGGAGTATACGATACGCGCGGAGCCGAAACCGGAATATTGCCACCGGTATTAATATCCATAGCCGGAATATCCGGAAAAGCCTCATCATCAAACTCCAGGCTAGGCACTGCATTGAATCGCCCAAGAGACTCACGCACCGAAGCCGATATGATTTTCCAAAGACTGGATTCGTCCTCAAACTTGATTTCAGTCTTTGTCGGATGTATATTGACATCTATACGCGAAGGCTCAACATCTATACACAGAAAGAAAGGTACTTGTTCACCTTGTGGTATTATATCCTCGTATGCTCCGCTGACAGCCTTGGCAAAATATGGATGACGCATATAACGTCCATTTACAAAGAAGAATTGCGGCACACCTTTCTTGCGGGCACTCTCCGGGGTTCCGACAAAACCTTTTACATTAATGAGGGTGCTGTTGACTTCAACCTCAATAAGTTGCGAATTTATTTTTTTACCGAACAGAGCAACAATCCTTTGACGGAACGTAGAGGCCGGGAGCGATAGAAGTTCGGACCCATTATGCGATAGCGAGAATTCTACATCGCTGTTAATCAGAGCAATACGCTCAAACTCGGTCAATATATTAGAGAACTCGGTTTGGTTAGACTTAAGGAATTTGCGACGCGCGGGAACATTAAAAAAAAGATTCTTTACTTTAAAGTTGCTGCCGACCGGAGCCGATACAGGTTCCTGTTGCTCGAACTGCGAACCGGAGATTGTTATAAGTGTACCCAAATCATCCGACTCACGTCTTGTCACAAGTTCCACTTGGGATACAGCAACAATTGAAGCAAGCGCCTCACCACGGAATCCCATTGTTGATAGAGCAAAAAGATCGTCGGCACACCTTATCTTTGAAGTGGCATGACGTTCAAAGGCGAGTCGGGCATCGGTCTCGGACATTCCCTTACCATTATCGATAACCTGTATAAGGGTACGTCCACCATCGCTCACAACAACGTGAACTTTGGTTGCACCCGCATCTATGGCATTCTCCATCAACTCCTTAACCACCGAAGCCGGACGCTGGACAACCTCTCCGGCAGCAATCTGATTAGCAACCGAATCGGGTAATAACTGTATAATATCCTTCATGCAAGATTTTCAATTAGAAGACCCAAACGCCTTTAATAAGGAAATAAAAAATTATGGCGCACACAAAAAGCGCGGCTACGGCTGTACGCGATGAAATACGACTGCCATTTTCCTTGCGTCTGGACAGATGAGAGTTTTCATCGACAAAAGCGCCACGAAGACGTTCACGATAATCAACCTCCTCGGGAGGCAACATACCAAGATCGCGTTTTGCTTTCTCTACAATTTTGTCGAGTTTTTCCTTACGCTCATCAACAAAAATATATTTATGATTGAATTTACGCGGCTCCCGCATTTTGAAATATCCCATAATCAATCTTCTTTATTGCGGTTAAGCTTAGGTAATGGTACATTACCACGGTTTATCACTTTAAGCGTTGTACCCTTTGCCTTACCACGCCAATTGAAGATATCCTCCTTGTCGCGGGGACGCACATAATCGAACCACACAAAATTAGAAAGGTAGCGCTTGTCGGCCGGACGCTGACCCATTGGATAAAAGACACCCTTTGCCTCCTTGGGTACAACCACTTTGTCGACCTGCCCGTCAACAAGATAGGCTATGGCTCTTCCGGCAGTTGTAGTGTTCATTCCCACATAGGTGCTGTCGCTATCAAGAGGATAAAAAACAATCTCAACACCACCGATAACCTGCATTTCCGAAATTTTGCCATCGGTAAAGAAAAACTTCATTTCCTGTCCCTTGATTTGATTATAGTTGACAGAATCCATCTCCTCGGCATACAGTGTCTGACGCTTGATATGTACCCAATCTATCGAACTGCTGTCCATGTAGACCTTGACCTCTTCGCCAAGCAACTGTATTCCATTATTCCACAGAATTGGATCCTTGTACATGGTCATACATGTATCGCGCGAATCAAACACAAGCGAATCGCATACAGCCTGCATATCCTTTCCCCAAGCACGCACCTTATTATATGCCTTGACCAACCTATACAACGAATCTGATTCCAAATTATACGAAACGACCCATATTGTATCGGCATGCATGAAAAGCGAATCTTTTTGCGAAAAATCCACAACAACAGCCCTGTCGGTAACGTAAGCCGAATCTACAATCTCATTCACATAGGCATACTCACCCGTAAGCATATTGTGGTTCACCTCGTCGCGATATACAATGTTGCCAAAGACTTCGCTGTACCCCGACGCTGTATCATAGAATATGGAATCGGCTGTAACGTCTGCATTATTATGGTAGAGGACTGAACGGTCCATCAAGAAAGCCTGTCTGCTATAAGTATTGTATCTGCCACGTTCCGAATAGACCTCACTCTTGCCACTATACATATTTGTAGGGCCCATAATTGTAGCATACTTTGAAGCTGTATTATATCGCAAGGTATCGGAAAGCATTCTGAATTTAGGATTTTCCAGACTTACATCGTATTGGAAGAATGCCTCTTTATTGTTGACATCGTATTCTCCATAATACGATGACAATGTACTCTCCTCATCGGAAAGTGTACCATATTTAAAAAAATAACCCAGATTGACATTACGGTCAAAGTCAAGACTATCGGTCTCAAGCACCGTATTATGGTCAACAAGACGCACATTGTTTCTCACACGCGCCAAATTGGTATTTCCATCAAAATCGAGATAATCACCAAAAAGAGACAGAGTATCACCTTGCTCCATCCTTACATTTCCAAAAGCCTGGAATGAGTTCTGCTTCTGGAAATAGTGGGCACTGTCACAGTACATATACATACTGTCCCTGCGGAAACGCACATCACCCACAAGTATCCATGCATCCGGATTGACAGCCTCGTCGAAACGTGTGACATCGGCATGCAACATGTGTACATAGCTTTTTTGCTTTGTACGTACTGTATCTGCCGGCACCTGAGCCACAGAAACAGATATCAATAACAGCAGATATATTGTAATTTGAAGTCTGCGCATAACGACAATCATTTCTCTTCGTAGAAATTCCAATCGGGATAAAGGAAGTCACAATTGCGACTATCCTTATTTATTCTGACGTATGTTGTCCTCTGTTTTTCCTTTATCCACTCTTGTATGCGCTTCTCGCTCAACTTTGACTGATACATATAGCGCAGTGTCTCATAATCTTCACTCAAAGTTGCACTATGTGCTTCTGTTTTTGATTTCAACTTAGCGATGGCACAAATGGTCTTTCCGTTTTCGAGAACCCATATGAATGGCTGTGAAATACCACCAACCTCTACACCATCGATCACACGGGCAACATCAACCGGCAGTTCCTCAAGCATAAAGCGCGACGACGCAGTCTCGCGGTTATACATGATACCATAGTTGTTGCGTGTATCCTTATCGGCAGAATAGAGTTCTACAGCCTTATCAAATGTTACCTCACCATTCTTTATACCTGTAGCAATGGAGTCCAGACGCAAAAGCATCTCTTTTACATTTTCGTTTGAACGACGGGGCTTGCGCAAGATATGACGCACCTTCACTCTATCTCCACGTTTTTCTATGAGCTGTATTATATGGTAACCATACTCGGTCTCTACAATCTTTGAAACCTTGTTGGGGTCGGTAAGATTAAAGGCAACAGTAGCGAATTCAGGTTGCAACTGACCACGACCATAAAAATCGAGTTCACCACCACGACGTGCCGATCCCGGATCCTCGGAGTAAAGAAGTGCCATTGTCGAGAAACTGGTTTCACCATTTGTTATACGCTCTGTATATTCGCGCAACTCACCCTTGACGCGTTCAATTTCTTCAACATCAATTCCCGGCTCCAAAGTTATTATCTGCACCTCTACCTGCTGCTGCACAAATGGAATGCTATCCTTAGGAAGAGACTCAAAGAAACGACGGACAAGCGCCGGAGATACTTTCACTTCACCAATAATCTTCTGCTTCATCCTCTCGGTCATCTCCATGTTATAAAGCTGCTCACGGTACATTTCACGAATTTCGGCAGAGTTCATGTTAAAATACTCCTCCATTTTCTCTTTTGAACCGATTTTTTCTATGACCATGTTCATTTGGGCATCGACCTGATGCATTATACCGGTTTCATCAACCTCGATACTATCAAGAGCTGCCTGGTGCAGGAATAGCTGCTGGACAGCCAAATCCTCACCCACCACACAATATGGGTCGCCTTCAAACTTGCGGCCATTGCCAAGCCAAAAGCGGATATTCTCCTCTATATCGGAACGCAGAATGCATTTGTCACCAACAACCCATTCCACTCTATCTATAACATTATCCTGGGCCTGCACAGACTGCAAGCCCAAGAAACCCAATATTGTCAATATGCAATAAAAAACTTTCTTGTTCATCATCATATATTATTGTACCGGTTCCGTCTGTTTATCCATCCTCACAATCTCACCTTTTGACTGTGCTTCGTGGTACAGCGCCCGTTTTTTCTCTTTAATAAAGTTTGCTTTTTTGGAGTTCACAAGTAACTCGACGATTTCGGCAGACACCAGTTCCAAAGGTTTCTGCTTTCCTTTCGAGATTATTGTATCGGCTCCTATAAAATAGACATATCCACCATCGGCAAATTCTATAATATTTTTTCGCGACAACCTCTCACCCAATTGGTAAACAGTCAACGGAGTACGCGAAGCTACCATATCCAAAGGGACCCACTCGTCTATAAAACATTCGTACGTTGCAGCATTTGCTATACTGTACTTCTCAATATTTTCAAGGTCTTCAACAGTACGCTGCATACACCACTTGCGTACATTGTTCATCTTTGGGGACTTCTCGGGAACTTTAAGCAACAAACCCTTAACCAAAGGTTCTTCAAGTTCGAACAATGCTGCATTGTTTTCATAAAACTCCTGTACCTCCTCGTGTTTTATATCGGGGACAAGGTGCTGGTTTATGAGTCCATCCTGATAGACACTCAAGATAAGACTTTTTCTGTAGCTCGACACCATCTCCTCAATTTCATCGGTAGAGGCCACATTTTCTGTAGCTTTTCTGTAGAACAGAACATCTATAGCCCAACGTTCTACATAATCGTCGTAGAATGCAACGCTATCCATGCCATTACCATACACGGCATACAGCAAATCCACTTCATCCTTGTACAGAATGTGGTCATCCACAGCAACAAGCGGAATACGGCCATTATGCACATGAGTATCTGATTCCTTACATTGGAACAACATTGTCACAACCATGGTGACCAGGAAGCAGTTAAGGAGATTCTTTATATGCATGCAACAAATTTTTACCTAAATGCAAACCTTGGCAAAGGTACAAAATAAACCTGAGTCTGAAATATCAGTCGTGATTATTAACTGTTTTTAGCACCTCGTCATCTATGGTAACCTTATATTTCTTACGAAGTTTCTTGAGCCACTTCTCCTCAATATATTTTTGATAATCGGCTACAACAGAGCTTCTTACATCTTTATATGTTTCAGGAGCCTCTATAATTTCACCTGTCACATCCACAAAATTATAGTTTTTGCGGTATGTTCCGCCATCTCCCTGCCCGAAAGCAAGTTTGTCGACCCAAGCATTGTCACCAATCGCGAATATTCCCATTTCTACACGCACAACACGAGCAGAGTCCTTAGGAATATTCTCCTCAATCAAAGCCTTGTATTCATCAAGTTCCTTACCAGCCAACAAACCCTTTATCATATCAAGGTTCTCAGGTGAATTCGCATGCAGAAGAGCACCACGGAAACGTGGGGCATCAAAAGCATAGCGTTTCTTGTTCTTCTTGAAAAACTTCTTTAGGCCGGCCTCATCATTCGCAGCCTTATCCCAGACCTCACGTGTAGACACTTCAAAAAAGAGCAGACCTTCATAGTACTCGCGCATCAGATGCCCGAATTCGGGATATTTGCTCTCAAGCAAACTATCCTCACGTGCAAGTGCCTCTTGAGGTGTCAGATTACCGCCAAACTCCTTGGCCAAGTCATACCCTCTCTTTATTCTAGCACTTTCACGTATGTTCTGCTGCTCCAACATCTGCATTATCGCAGGTTTGTACTCCTGGAATGAGCCAAAAGGACGTGCTGAGAAACGCTTCACAATATGGAATCCAGCAGGAGTCTCTATCGGTTTTGAATATTCGCCGTCGGCAAGTCCATATGCCACACGCTCAAACTCCTCGTATGCCTGTCCTCTTATTATCTCAAACGAACGGGAAGCACTAGAAGGTATTCTGAAATGTCTTGCCACATCCTCAAAGGAAGTGCCTTTTTCCAGCATTGCATATGCAGAGTCTATACGAGCCTTTGCCAGGTTCACAGCAGCGACATCGTCTTTCTGACGCGCGACAAACACAATATGAGCCACTTGCAAGAAACCATCCTTACCAATTGTAGCTGAATCCTTGGCATAGACTTTATACGCTTCAGCTTCTATGAAAGTTGAATCCATCAAGTAGCTCTCGGCCATTTGTGAACGGTCACGCAAGAACTCCTCTTTCAAAGATGAGAGAGTATCAAGACGCATGGCTTCGGCCTCTGCAACTTTAAGTTTGAAATCAATATAAAGTTGCAGATACTCCTCAACACTCTGCGCGCCATCACTCAGATTGCCATTGTTCTTGTTGAACGCATATTCAAACTCTGAACGCAGCACCTCCTTGCCATTAACAACCAACAGTACAGGATCGCTGTTTTTTGCAACCACTGACATGGTTGCAAAAAACATTAACAGCGAATAAAAAAGTCTTTTCATTTTAGCTCTTTATTTTATTCAGGGCGGCTATAGTTTGGAGCCTCGCTTGTAATTGACACATCGTGTGGATGGCTCTCAAGAACTCCAGCATTAGTTATTCTCACAAACTTAGCATTGTGGAGTGAAGGAATGTCCTTTGCTCCGCAATAGCCCATACCCGAGCGCAAACCACCAACAAGCTGGTAAATAACCTCAAACAATGTTCCCTTATATGGGACACGCGCTGCAATACCCTCGGGAACAAGTTTCTTCTTATCGGCAGTCTCGGCCTGAAAATAACGATCCTTTGAACCATTCTCCATAGCCTCCAGAGAACCCATACCGCGATAAGCCTTGAACTTACGGCCATTGAATATAATTGTATCACCAGGCGACTCCTCAGTTCCGGCAACCAGCGAACCGATCATAACACAATAACCTCCAGCAGCAATTGCTTTTACAACATCACCTGAATAGCGAAGACCACCATCGGCAATCAAAGGAACACCTGTACCCTCAAGAGCCTTGGCTACATCATACACAGCAGACAACTGTGGTACTCCAACACCAGCAACCACACGTGTTGTACATATTGAACCGGGACCGATACCAACTTTAACAGCATCTGCACCAGCCTCAGCAAGCATTCTTGCAGCTTCACCTGTAGCAACATTACCGACAACGATATCTATTTGAGGGAATTTCTCCTTAGCCTCTTTCAATTTCTTTACTACGCCGGCTGAATGTCCATGAGCAGTATCAATAACCACTGCATCAACACCTGCATCAACAAGCGCCTTGATACGATCCATAGCATCAACAGTAACACCAACACCCGCTGCAACACGAAGACGTCCCTTACTGTCCTTGCAAGCCATTGGTTTATCCTTGGCTTTTGTGATATCCTTGTATGTGATAAGACCTACCAACTTGCCATCGTTATCGACAACAGGCAATTTCTCGATCTTGTTCTCACGAAGGATTCTGGCAGCAGCCTCCATATCTGTTTTCTGGTTAGTGCAAACAACCTTGTCTGCAGGAGTCATGATCTCACATATAGGACGCGCCATGTTGGTCTCGAAACGTAAGTCACGGTTAGTGACAATACCTACAAGTTTTTTCTCCTCATCTACAACCGGAATACCACCAATATGATACTCTGCCATAAGATCAAGTGTATCCTTTACCGAAGAATCGGACTTTATTGTAATAGGATCATAAATCATACCGTTCTCGGCACGCTTTACAATTGCTACCTGATGAGCCTGCTCCTCGATAGACATATTCTTGTGGATTACACCAATACCACCCTCGCGCGCAATGGCGATAGCCATCTTTGCCTCGGTTACAGTATCCATTGCAGCTGTCACGAAAGGAACATTCAGTTCAATATTCTTTGAAAACTTGGTCTTCAATGAAACCTCTTTAGGCAACACCTCGGAGTATGCAGGAATAAGCAACACATCGTCATAGGTGAGACCATCCATTACAATCTTGTCTTTTATAAAATCATTCATATAGCTATATATTTTATTTCTTAATTAATTACCCATTTCTGAAATGAACTTGACACGCACAAGACGTATCTCCTCTTCGCTATACTCGCCACGGAGTTCCTCTATAGCGACATCCACGTTATCGGTATCAGAGTTCTTGAAGTAGTCGTATATCTCTTCCAAGTTCTCTTCATCAAGAATCTCCTCAAGGAAATAATCGATATTCAGTTTTGTACCTGAATATACAATTGATTCAATGTCATCCAGCAACTCATCAAACTCCACACCTTTGCTTATCGCAAGGTCATCGAGTGCAATCTTGCGGTCAATTGCATTGATTATAGCAACCTTAAGCTTTGATTTGTTGGCAACTGTACGTATTCTTATATCCTCGGGACGGTCTATCTCATTCTCCTCGCAATGACGTTTGATAAGAGCGCAGAACTCTTCACCATAACGTTTTGCCTTACCTTCACCAACACCTGGTATATTCTTGAGTTCATCAATGGTTACAGGATATGTTGTAGCCATAGCCTCCAGTGATGGATCCTGGAATATTACATAAGGAGGCAATTCCAACTGTTTTGAGAGCTTCTTGCGAAGATTCTTCAACATTGCGTACAATTCGGGATCAACGGCAAAAGTGCTTCCCGACTGTACAACAGCCTCTTCCTCTTCAAAATCTCTATCCTCTACAATCTTGAACGATACAGGTTTCTTCAAGAAAGCATTTCCCTGCTTTGTAACCTTGAGAATACCGTAGTTCTCGACATCCTTATCTAGGTAGCCGGCAATGAGTGCCTGACGTATAACCGCATTCCAACGCTTTGCGTCCTCGTCGTCACCACAACCAAAACATTCCAGTTCGTCATGCTTATGCGAAATGATGTCCGATGTCTCCTTACCAAGAAGAACATCCACTACATAGTCGGCCTTAAAATTCTCTTTCAATGCAAGAACTGTCTCTATAACAGCTTCGAGCAGTTCGCTTGCCTCTACCTGCTTTTTAGGAGTGAGGCAATTGTCACAATTTCCACAATTTTCCACGTCGTATTTTTCACCAAAATAATGTAACAATAATTTTCTGCGGCACACCGCTGATTCGGCATACGCAGTTGTCTCCTGCAATAACTGGCGGCCTATATACTGTTCGGCCAAAGGCTTGCCTTCGAGGAATTTCTCAAGTTTCTGCAAATCCTTGTTATTGTAGAATGTTATGCAGCGCCCTTCACCGCCATCGCGGCCGGCACGCCCTGTTTCCTGATAATATCCCTCAAGACTTTTGGGAGTATCATAGTGTATTACATAACGTACATCGGGCTTGTCTATTCCCATACCGAATGCTATTGTAGCAACAATAACATCTATCTTTTCCATTATAAAGTCATCCTGAGTCTGCGACCTCAAGGCAGAATCCATACCGGCATGATATGGCTTTGCCAGAATTTCATTTGTCTGCAGAATCTCGGCAAGTTCCTCAACCTTATTGCGGCTCAGGCAATATATGATACCCGACTTGCCGGGATTGGACTTTATAAACTTTATAATCTCCTTATCAACATCCTTTGTTTTCGGACGTACCTCGTAATAGAGGTTTGGACGATTGAACGAAGACTTGAAATCGGGCGCATCCTGTATTCCAAGGTTCTTCTTGATATCATCGCGCACCTTTGTTGTGGCTGTCGCTGTAAGTGCAATTATCGGCGCCTTACCCAGTTCGTTTATTATTGGACGGATACGGCGGTACTCCGGACGGAAATCGTGTCCCCACTCCGAGATACAGTGAGCCTCGTCAATAGCATAAAATGATATTTTAATACTTTTAAGGAACTCCACATTATCCTCTTTGGTCAAGGACTCGGGAGCAACATAGAGGAGTTTTGTCTTGCCCGACAAAACATCTTCCTTAACATCCTCTATCGCCTGCTTTGTAAGCGAGGAGTTGAGAAAATGGGCAACACCATCCTCCTCGTTAAGGTTGCGGATGGCATCGACCTGATTCTTCATCAAGGCAATCAAAGGAGAAATCACAATTGCCGTGCCCTCCATAACGAGAGACGGCAGTTGATAGCAAAGCGATTTTCCACCGCCGGTAGGCATCAAGACAAAAGCGTCATTTCCCTCAAGCAGGTTCTTAATGACAGCCTCCTGATCCCCCTTGAACGTATCAAAACCGAAATTCTCTTTTAGAACTTCTGTCAAATTACACTTCTTCGTCATTTTACAATATGCCTATTTGAAAACAAAGTTATAAATATATAAATAAAACGCGCAACTTTTTTCAAATATATTTTCAAAAAACGCGCAAAAAGATTCTTCATATAGTCATACTATAATAAAAGCCCCTTTATCTCTTTTAAGAGTAAAGGGACTCTGTATTCCTTTATATACCGGGCTTATTGCTCGGGAACAGCCATTACATTGCTTTTCTCTATTTGCTGACGGGCATACTCCTTTGTTATTACACAGCTGTCGGCACCACTGGATGGAATTTCAAACATTTTGTCCATCATGATTGTCTCGACAATTGAACGCAGACCACGGGCACCAAGCTTATATTCTACGGCTGTATCTACAATATACTCAAGAGTATCATCTTCGAACACAAGCTTGACTCCATCCATCTCCATCAGTTTTACATACTGCTTGATAATGGAGTTCTTGGGTTCTGTCAGGATGTTACGCAAGGTACCACGGTCAAGCGGACGCAATGATGTAAGGATTGGCAGACGACCTACAATCTCGGGAATAAGACCGAATGAGCGCAAATCCTGTGGAGTGATATAGCGGAACATGTCGTTCTTGTCAATACAATGACTGTTTTGCACCGAATTGTAGCCTACAACATGCGCATTCAGCCTCTGGGCAATCTTTTTCTCTATGCCATCAAAAGCTCCGCCACATATAAAAAGTATATGCTTTGTATTTACGGCTATCATCTTTTGGTCAGGATGTTTGCGTCCACCCTGTGGGGGAACATTCACCACAGAACCTTCGAGCAGTTTCAAGAGACCCTGTTGGACACCTTCACCACTCACATCACGGGTAATTGAAGGATTATCGCTCTTGCGCGCAATCTTATCAATCTCATCAATGAAGACAATACCTCTCTCGGCCTCCTCGACATTGTAATCGGCAACCTGCAGCAGACGTGTAAGAATACTCTCGATATCCTCGCCCACGTAACCGGCCTCAGTAAGTACCGTTGCATCCACAATTGTAAAGGGGACCTTCAGCAGACGTGCAATGGTACGCGCAAGCAGAGTCTTGCCTGTACCGGTACTGCCCACCATTATGATATTGCTCTTCTCAATCTCCACATCGTCGCACGCATCACGCTGCATAAGACGCTTGTAGTGATTGTATACAGAGACTGCGAGAGCACACTTTGCCTCGTCCTGTCCAATGACATATTCGTCAAGGAAGGCCTTTATCTCTTTAGGCTTAGGCAACTCACCCATATCAAAATTGCTTTTGGGCAGCATTGCCTCCTCGCGCAAGATAAGATGAGCCTGCTCTACACACTCATTGCATATATAGCCGGTCATTCCGGTCATCAGCAAAGCAACCTGATCCTCGGCCCTACCACAGAAACTACAACGTTTTTTATCCTTACCTGCCATTATAGTTCTTACTTTTTACGTACAAGCACACGGTCAATCATTCCATATTCCTGTGCCTCGGCCGCTGTCATCCAATAATCACGGTCACTATCAGCCCAAACCTTATCAAAAGGCTGCTTGCTGTGGTCCGAAATAATTGTATACAACTCCTTCTTGAGTTTCTGGATTTCTCGGGCTGTAATTTCAATATCACTCGCCTGTCCCTGAACACCACCAAGTGGCTGGTGTATCATTACACGGCTGTGGGTCAACGCCGAGCGTTTACCCTCGGCACCAGCCACAAGCAACACTGCAGCCATACTTGCCGCCATACCGGTACAGATTGTTGCAACATCACTCTGTATAAACTGCATTGTATCATAGATTCCCAAACCTGCATATACCGAGCCGCCGGGAGAGTTTATATAGATTGAAATATCTTTTCCGCTATCCACAGAATCGAGATACAACAACTGGGCCTGAAGGGTGTTTGCTGTATAATCATCGATTTGAGTACCGAGAAAGATGATTCTATCCATCATCAGACGCGAAAAGACATCCATCTGTGTAACATTCAGCTGCCTCTCCTCAAGTATGTAAGGGTTCAAATACTGCGACTGAGCTTTTATCACATCGTCAAGCACCATGCTGTTCATGCCAAGGTGCTTGGTTGCATATTTTCTAAAATCATCTCTCTCCATACAACAAATCATTTAGTTTTTATATTAAAAAATTAAGCGTTCTCCTGAACCTTCTTGTTGAAATCCTCTACAGAGATCTTCTCCTCGGCAAGAGTTACAACACCCTTGATTGCCTGAATCAACTTAACGTCAACCGCGCGGTTGATGAGCGCCTCGCGAGTCTTATCCTGCTTGAGCATCTCCTTTGCATAGTTCTCGAGCAAGTCCTCGGGAACATTTGCCATACCATACTGAGCGAACTGATCACGTGTAGCACCCTTAGCAACCTCAAGAACATCGTTATCATCAATCTTAACCTCGAACTTCTTTGCAAGTTGCTCCTTGATAAGGTGCCATGTAAGTTCTGTAAGGCTCTTCTGGAACTCCTCCTCGCTAACAGCCTCAGTACCCTCGGGCTTGTTCATATCCATGATACGGCGCAGGATAGCTTCGTCGAACTCGAGTTTGCCAACCTTCTCCATAAGATAAGTACGTACATCCATAAGCAACTTATAGTCGCTTTCAACCTCGAAACGAGCCTCGAACTGCTCGGCAATCTTTGCACGGAACTCCTCCTCACTCTTTACAGCGTCCTTACCGAATGCTGCATCGAATACGTTCTGGTTGATTTCACTTGCAACAAAGCGTGTGATTTCTGTAATTGTAAATGTGAACTCGCCTGCGTGCGCAGCAACCTCTGATTTCTCAACCTTCAACAATGAAGCGAGCTCAGCCTCGTTGCCATCAAAAGCAACCGATGGGTTGAATGTAACAACATCATTTACCTTTGAACCGTTGAAAAGAGCCTTCTGGTCGTCGTTCTTCATATATGCAGGCATCATAACAGCCTCACGAACTACAACACCCTCCTCTACGCACTCGGCAAGAGTACCCTTGAGCATGTCGCCATTCTCATAAGCCTCAACCTGCTTGTACTCGCCGCAACGCTGTGCAAAAGCCTTAACCTGACCCTCGATCATTTCGTCTGTAGGCTGTATCTTGTAGTATGCAAGCTTGTCATTGTTGTCGAGCACCGCCTCGAACTTTGGAGCAATAGCAATTTCAAACTCGAAAGTAAAGTCCTTATCCTCGGCCATATTGATACCGGCCTGCTGTGCCTCGATAGGAAGTGGCTCACCAAGCATATCAATCTTATTCTCTCTGATATACTCAAAAATCTTTGACTGCAAAAGTTTGTTGATTTCCTCGGCCTTCACTGCAACACCATACTGTTTCTTTATGAGTCCCATTGGAACCATACCGGGACGGAAGCCCGGAACATTTGCCTTCTGACGGAAGTTCTTCAACTGTTTCTCAACCAAAGCCGAATAGTCAGCCTCCTGAATGTTTACTGTTAGAATTGCGCTTGCTGCGCTCTGATTTTTTAATGTAAATTCCATTTATATAAAATTTAAATATTATTCTACTCCGAATTTAGACTTGCAAAAATACAATTTATAAAGGATATATTCAAAAAAAAAACATTTTTTGCTGACATTTAATATAATTTTCGGTACAAAAATATTGGAGTACAAAAAAATCGAACAGCAGAAATACCATTTGCTGTTCGATTATCCAACATTTTCCTGACAGGAAAAATTATTTGTCCAACTGAAATTCGCGCTTGCGCAACACAAAGTCACGACCCAGATACTTTTCACGCACCACCGGGTTTTCGGCAAGCACCTCGGGAGTACCCTCAAAAAGGATTCTACCTTCAAAAAGCAGATATGCACGGTCGGTAATACTCAATGTCTCCTGCACATTGTGGTCTGTGATGAGGATACCGATATTCTTATCCTTCAATTTCCATACAATATACTGAATATCCTCGACCGCGATAGGGTCTACACCCGCAAACGGTTCGTCGAGCATAATGAATTTAGGATCAATGGCCAGACAGCGTGCAATCTCTGTACGACGACGCTCACCACCCGACAGTCGGTCACCAAGATTCTTGCGGACTTTCTGTAGACGGAACTCTTCAATAAGGCTCTCCAGTTTCTCTTTCTGATACTCTTTTGGTTTACCGGTCAACTCGAGAACCGACGCGATATTATCCTCAACCGTCATCTTACGGAAGACACTCGCCTCCTGGGCCAGATATCCAATACCTGCACGCGCACGCTTGTAAACCGGGAATTTGGTTATCTCGGATTCGTCCAGGAATATACGACCTCCGTTTGGTACTACAAGACCTGTTGTCATATAGAAAGACGTAGTCTTACCGGCACCATTAGGACCAAGTAGACCTACAATTTCGCCCTGCTTTACATTGAACGACACATCATTCACCACAGTTCGTTTTCCATAGCGCTTAACAAGGTTCTCGGTGCGCAGCACCATACATTCCTTATCCGTTGAAACCTGTTTATCGTCAACCATTTCCATTTATTATATGTAATTTAGCAATAACCAGCAGTGCCAATATGCCCGCAATTATTCATATTAGTGGCGAAGATAGTGTTTTTTTGCCTTACTTACAAAAAAACGTCCATTTATAAACTTTTTTGCAAACAATTGGAACACCATAATGGCAATTACAGCAAATTTAAATTACCTATTAACATCTGATAATGACAAAATTTACTATTTTTGCACAGGATGCATTCCACATTCGGACTGCAGAGAAGAGAACAGACAATGCTTTTAGGCTCTATAAGGACATTCGGCAGCTATCTAATGCTCATGAACAGAGTATTGGCACGCCCGCAGAGATGGAGAGTATTTTACCGCAGTACAATACGGGAAATATTCAACCTTGGCGTCAGCTCCATTCCCATCGTACTGTTAATATCATTCTTCATTGGCGCAGTAATATGTATTCAGATGAAGGTCAACGTAGAAAGCCCTTGGATGCCCAAGTTTGTGGTAGGTTATGCCACACGCGAAGTACTGTTGCTTGAGTTCTCATCCTCAATAATGTGTCTTATACTTGCAGGAAAAGTTGGTTCGAACATCACCTCGGAAATTGGGACAATGCGTGTCACCCAACAGATTGACGCGCTGGAAATCATGGGAGTAAACTCGGCAAACTTCCTTATACTGCCTAAAATATCGGCACTCATGTTCATAATCCCATTCCTTGTGATCTTCAGTATTGCAGCCGGAACGGCGGGAGCATACGCTATTGGAGAGTTCACAGGCATTATGACAGCCGAAGACCTTACCATCGGCCTGCAGTATGAGTTTAACCCATGGTACATATGGAACAGCATGATTAAGGCCATTGTATTTGCATTCATCATAGCCTCGGTTTCATCATTCTACGGATACCGTGTCAGCGGAGGCTCCGGCGATGTAGGCAAAGCCGGCACAAATGCAGTTGTGAGCAGCAGCGTGCTAATCTTGTTTTCGGACATCATTCTCACCCACATTCTGATATAATGATTGAGATAAAATCCATACATAAGCAATTCGACGGACGCACTGTACTTGAGAATATAAGCGCCAGGTTCAACGACGGAGAAACCACACTGATTATTGGACAGAGCGGTGCCGGAAAAACAGTATTGCTCAACAGCATAGTAGGGCTTCTGACACCAGACACGGGAGAAGCACTATACGACGGAAAGAATTTCTTTACCATGAGCAAGAACGAAAAGTTGAAATTGCGACGCCAAATAGGCATGCTGTTCCAAAGTTCTGCACTGTTCGACTCAATGAATGTACTTGAAAATGTAATGTTTCCACTCGACATGTTCTCGAACATGACATACAGGGAGAGGGTAAAACGCGCACAACAATGCCTTGAAAGGGTAAACTTGCTTGATGCCCAGAATAAAATTCCCGAGGAGTTGTCGGGCGGTATGCAGAAACGTGCAGCCATAGCACGCGCCATAGCATTGAAACCCAGATATCTTTTCTGCGACGAACCAAACTCGGGACTCGACCCGCAAACATCTATTATAATAGACGAGCTAATTCATGATATTACTGCCGAGTCTGGAATAACCACAATTGTAAACACCCACGACATGAACTCAGTTATGGGGATTGGCGACCATATCCTGTTTCTTGCCGGGGGAAAACTTGCATGGGAGGGCAACAAAGACAATATACTGTACACCGACAACGAAACGCTCAACAGTTTTCTTTTCTCATCCGACCTTGTACGCAAAGTCAAGAAAATGCATGCAGGAAAGTAGTTTTCTGTGACAAAAACCCCACACTTTCAACAACATTACTCAGAAAAATTACGAAAAAAGACAAAAAAGACAAAAAACTTTTCTAAAAAAGAGTATATTTGCGAAAAATAGTCAATTATCTATCGTTTAATTTAATACTTATAAAAATGGGAAAAACAGTAAACTATGCAATGATGGCCATTGGTCTTTCATTGGGTATCATGACAATGCTGCCTGAATTCAGTATTTTCAGTTTCGTATTTGACTTTACCGGATTCGTATGCCACGTAGGCGCAGCAGCTCTTATGATTATCGCATTCGTAAAGCAGTTGAAGGTTTGGAAGGCTGAAGGTGCAATTCCTCTAGCATTTGTTATACCGGCTGCAATCTGCGCTACAATGTGTGTAATCACAACATTCTTCGATTTGTTCGGTGTATTCAACTGGATTGGCTTTATCGCAGGCATTGTAGCACTCATCATGTCATGCAAGGCGTTCAATTTGAACTCTAACCCTGCAACAGCAGGCGCTATTACTATGGCTGCTGCCACAACTGCTGCATTCTATGAAATCAACAATGACGATGCAATTCTTGTAAACATCGCCGCAATCGTTGCATATGTATTCATAATGAAGGGCGCTAAAGCAATCCCTGCACTTGGAAAGATGAAGCTTGCTGCAATCTTCGGTATCGTAGCGTCAGTTCTTTTCCTCATTAAGCTTACAGCTTTCTTAGGATGGATACCTTATATGGTATTTGCAGTACTTGTAATGCTTGCATACATAGGTTTCAAAAAATCTGTTGCAGCAGGTGGAAGCCTCCTCATGATTGCAGGTATACTATTGTTGGTTGAGGAAGTACTCGACTTCATTCCTGTTGTTAATAATTTCGTTTGCCCAATACTTCTTATCGCTGTTTTGGTTCTCAACATCTTCGGTTGGATCAAGGCTATCGGCAGCATGGCAAGAGCATAATACACAACAATTGATTATAAAAAATGAGGCCGGGTCAAAAGTGATTTTGATCCGGCTTTGTATTTGTCTCTTTTTTTGCCTTTTTCAGGTATAAAATCCCGGTTTAGCTTTAAAATGTCTCATGCGGCCATATAACAGCCCAAATTCTCTTCTACAAGACCG
>JAFZFM010000197.1 GCA_017555865.1 Bacteroidaceae bacterium | reverse complement strand
TGTACTATCGTTTGTTGGGTGACAGAACATCTGTTGTTGGTGTTGTTGGCACTTCTGTAGAGGAGAATCGTGCGTTTGTAGCTGTTGCAAGAGCGTTTGCGGCAGCCGGTGTCTGTGCGCCCGAGGTTTTTGCGGTGTCCGACGATGAACTTTGTTATCTGCAGCAGGATATGGGTGATGTTACCCTTTACGAAGCGATGTCGGTGGCCCGTAAGAATGGGATATTTACGGCTGATGACATTGATTGTCTATGCCGAGTGGTTGCCGAACTTCCTAAAATACAGTTCGGGGTTCCGCAGTATTTTGATTTTTCTCTCTGTTATCCTGTGAGCGATTTCAATGAACGCACGGTTATGTGGGATCTTAACTATTTTAAGTATTGTTTTCTTAAAGGTGTTGGTATTGAGTTTAATGAGAACAGGCTTGAGGATGAATTTGTCAAACTGAGCAATCTGCTTTTGAGTGATAATGACAATGTGTTTGTATATAGGGATTTTCAGTCTCGTAATGTAATGCTCAGGGAGGGTGAACCTTGTTTTATAGATTTCCAGGGTGGCAGGAGAGGG
Organism: Bacteroidaceae bacterium; assembly: GCA_017555865.1. Taxonomy (GTDB): domain Bacteria; phylum Bacteroidota; class Bacteroidia; order Bacteroidales; family Bacteroidaceae; genus HGM04593. The sequence goes on along the minus strand of JAFZFM010000197.1, from coordinate 11,262 downwards.
CCTGTGTATTATGATATAGCTTCGTTCGTGGGGCAGGCACGTGCAAAATATCCCGAATATGCTGTTGCGGCTATGGTCGATGCATATCTGGGTTCTCTTGCATCTTTTAAAACAGTGGACAAGGAATGTTTTATGAAGATGTTGCAGTTGTTCCGGGTGTTCAGGCTTCTGCAGAATCTTGGCGCATATGGCTATCGCGGTCTGTTTGAGCGCAAAAAGGCTTTTGTGGAGAGTATTCCTGCTGCTTTGGAACAGTTGAGAGTGCTGCTGGATGGTAGTGAATTCCCTTATCTGTTGTCTTTGGTAGAGGAAATTACTCTGTTGCCGATGTTTGTGCGAGCTGAATCGGATGAACTTGTGGTAGATGTCGTAAGTTTTTCTTATAAACGTGGTATTCCGGATGATATGTCGGGCAATGGCGGTGGTTTTGTCTTCGATTGTCGTGCAATACATAATCCCGGCCGTTACGAACCGTATAAGAAATTGACCGGCATGGATGAGCCTGTTATAAAATTCCTTGAAACAGAGAGTAATATAGCCGATTTCCTGGAAAATGCCTATGCTCTTGTCGATAATATGGTCGATACATATAAGAGGCGTGGCTTTACTCACATTCAGGTGTGTTGTGTGTGTACCGGTGGTCAGCATCGCTCGGTGTACAGTGCCGAACATATAGCCCGTCATGTCTTCGATAAATTTGGTGTCAAGGTGGTTGTAACACATAAGGTGCAGGGGGTGCGCTATGTGCTTGGGGCAAAATGATTAATATTGATTCCTTTGGTTTTGCTCCGATAGGCTGTGGGCAATTATTGTCCTTTCGGTTTACTGCCGGAATGGCTTGTGCTTTACAGTGATTATCTGTGCCTGTAAATTTTTGTATTTGTGGGATTTTTTTGATAACTTTGCAAAATTGATAGAAAACGATATAACAAGATACGATGAAAAAGAAATTTCCTGTATATAATCAGCTCAATTTGCCTCAGATAAACAAGGAGGTTCTTAACGAGTGGGATGAGAACGACCTGTTCTCAAAAAGTATGTCGGAGCGTGAGGGCGCACCGTCGTTTGTCTTTTTTGAGGGTCCCCCTTCTGCCAACGGTATGCCAGGTATTCACCATGTCATGGCGCGTAGTATCAAGGATACATTCTGTCGTTTCAAGACAATGAAAGGCTTTCAGGTAAAGCGCAAAGCCGGATGGGATACCCATGGTCTTCCTGTTGAACTTGGTGTAGAGAAGAAACTGAATATAACAAAAGAGGATATCGGCAAGAAGATTTCTGTCGATGATTATAACCGTAACTGTCGTGAGGAGGTTATGAAGTACACTCGTGAGTGGACAGACCTTACACGCAAGATGGGCTATTGGGTTGATTTGGAAAATCCTTACATAACATATGAGAATAGCTATATAGAGTCGCTCTGGTGGTTGTTGAAGCAATTGTACAACAAAGGATTGCTGTATAAAGGATATACAATTCAGCCATATTCTCCTGCTGCAGGAACGGGCTTGAGCTCTCATGAACTTAATCAGCCGGGCTGTTATCGCGATGTAAAGGATACAACTGCTGTGGCTCAGTTCCGCATGCTTGATCCTAAACCCGAGATGACCGGTTGGGGTACTCCCTATTTCATGGCATGGACAACCACTCCATGGACATTGCCTTCAAATACAGCGCTTTGCGTTGGCCCCAAGATTGAATATGTAGCTGTACAGACATATAATGCATATACAGCAGAACCTGTTACAGTTGTGTTGGCAAAGGCGTTGCTTGCAGCGCACTTTAATCCCGCAGGTGCAGAATTGCCTCTTGACTCTTATGTTGCCGGCGACAAGGTGGTCCCTTACAAGGTGATTGCCGAGTATATGGGTACAGATTTGGTAGGTATGCATTATGAGCAGCTGTTCCCATGGGTTAAGCCTGTGTCAAAGGATGGCGAGCAGGTTGTTGATGCCTCTGCCGAGGCTTTCCGCATAATCCCAGGTGATTACGTTACAACCGAGGATGGTACTGGTATTGTACACATTGCACCTACATTTGGTGCCGATGACGCCTTTGTTGCAAAGGCTGCCGGTATACCATCGTTGTTCATGATAAACAAGAAGGGTGAAACCCGTCCTATGGTCGATTTTACCGGTCGTTTTTGGCCAATTGACGAACTTGACGATGATTTTGTCAATAACTTTGTCGATATTGAGAAGTATTCAAAGTTTGCCGGTGCTTACGTGAAGAATGCTCATGATCCACAATATACAGTTGATGGCAAATATGATGATAAGGCTGCTGCAAAGGCCGAGACGCTTGATGTGGCACTCTGTATGGTTATGAAGCAGGGTGGTGTGGCTTTCAAGATAGAGAAGCATGTACACAACTATCCACACTGCTGGCGTACCGACAAGCCTGTGCTCTATTATCCGCTCGATAGCTGGTTTGTGCGTGCTTCTCAGATGAAAGAGCGTATGAGCGAGCTCAACAAGACTATTCTTTGGAAGCCTGAGTCTACAGGTACAGGACGTTTCGGCAAGTGGCTCGAGAACCTTAACGATTGGAATCTTAGCCGTAGTCGTTACTGGGGAACTCCATTGCCAATATGGACAAGCGAGGATGGCGAGGCAATCTGTATCGGATCTATTGCCGAACTGTACGAGGAAATTGAGAAGTCTGTTGCAGCCGGTGTAATGGCAAGCAACCCATACAAGGATAAAGGTTTTGTTCCCGGTGACTACAGCAAGGCCAACTATGACAAGATTGATTTGCACCGTCCTTATGTTGATGATATCAAACTTGTATCTTCAACAGGAAAGGTTATGACACGCGAACTCGACCTTATTGACGTATGGTTCGACTCTGGTGCAATGCCATATGCCCAGATACACTATCCTTTCGAGAATAAGGAGATTCTTGACAACCGCACTGTATATCCAGCCGATTTCATTGCCGAGGGTGTTGACCAGACACGTGGATGGTTCTATACTTTGCATGCGATTGCTACAATGGTATTCGACAGTGTTGCATACAAGACTGTAATTTCAAATGGTCTTGTACTTGATAAAAATGGCGACAAGATGTCGAAGCGTTTGGGAAATGCCGTTGACCCATTCAATACAATCGAGACATACGGAAGCGATGCATTGCGTTGGTATATGATTACAAATTCGGCACCTTGGGATAATCTCCGTTTCAATGAGGAGGGTGTCAAGGAGGTTACACGCTCGTTCTTCGGCAAGCTGTACCAGACATACAGTTTCTTCACAATGTATGCAAATGTCGATGGCTTTACCTTTGAGGAACCCGAAGTTGCGCTGGCCGATCGTCCCGAACTGGACCGTTGGATTCTGTCGGAACTCAATACTTTGGTAAAAAGCGTAAACAACTGTTTCAACGACTATGAGCCAACAAAGGCCGGACGCTTGATTCAAGAGTTTGTTATAGACAACGTAAGTAACTGGTTTGTACGCCTTAGCCGTAAACGTTTCTGGGGCTCAGATATGAGTACAGATAAGCTTTCGGCATATCAGACACTATATACATGTCTTGAGACAGTAGCACGTCTTATGGCGCCTATTGCACCATTCTATGCCGAGCGTCTATATCAGGATCTGACATCTGTTACAGGTCGTGGCGAAACACAGTCGGTTCATCTTGCAAAATTCCCCGAGTGCGATGAAAATGTGGTAGACAATGAACTTGAGCACCAGATGGCGCTTGCACAGCAGATTTCGTCTATGGTATTGGCTTTACGCAAGAAAGAGGCTCTTATTGTGCGTCAGCCTTTGCAGAAGATTGCCATACCTGCAGCCGATGAGGTTATGAAATCTCGTATTGAGGCTGTCAAGCAGTTGATTCTTAACGAGGTGAATGTCAAGGAACTTGTTTTTGTCGAGGGTGATGGTATCCTTGTAAAGAAAATCAAGTGCAACTTCCGTACACTTGGCAAAAAGTTCGGCAAGCTAATGAAGAGTGTGAATGCTGCTGTAACTGAGATGTCGCAGGAGCAGATTTCAGAACTTGAAAAGAACGGTACCATTACTCTGAATGTTGAGGCTACCGAGGCTGTAATTGAACTTGCCGATGTAGAGATATTCAGCGAGGATGTTCCGGGTTGGACTGTTGCCAACGAAGGTGCGTTGACCGTAGCTCTTGATGTCGAGGTTACCGAGGCTTTGCGTCGTGAAGGTGTAGCTCGTGAGATTGTAAAGAAAATTCAGGCAATACGTAAGGAAAGCGGTTACGATATTACCGACCGTATTGCAGTGACGGTATCTTCGAGCAGTGTAAGTGACGCGGCTGTCGAGGAGTTCCGCGCATACATATGCAACCAGGTACTTGCCGATAGTCTTGAGATCTGCGGTGATGTCGCAGGCGAGGATATAGAACTGGATGGTGCTACCATAAAGGTTGCAGTGTCCAGGGGATAAAACTTTGAAAAGACAAACATTAACTAACCATAAAACAATAAATTATTATGTCAGAAAAAGTTCGTTATTCGGATGCCGAATTGGAGGAATTCCGTCAAGTGATATTGCAGAAGCTGGAACTTGCAAAGAGGGATTATGATCAGATTATGAGAGCTCTCCGTCATGAGGACTCTAATGATGTTGCTGATACATCGCCTACATACAAAGGTTTGGAGGATGGCAGTGACGCTGCATATCTCGAAGAGCAAATGCAGATTGCAAGTCGTCAGGCGAAGTTTATCCAGGGCTTACAGGCTGCGTTGGTACGTATCGAGAACAAGACCTATGGTATTTGTCGCGAAACGGGAAAACTCATTGCAAAAGAGCGTCTGATGGCGGTTCCTCATGCTACTTTGAGCATTGAGGCTAAAAAGAATAGATAAATATTTGATGACGCAGAGTATTAAAAAACGTACATCGTTTGTATTGCTGTCGGTTTTTCTTGCAGTTTTTGTCGATCAGTGGATAAAGATTGCGGTAAAGACAAGCATGAGCCTTGGTGAGTCGTTTCCGGTTTTTGGCGATTGGTTCAAAATCTGTTTCGTGGAAAACAACGGTATGGCATTTGGAATGGAACTGTTCAGCAAACTGTTCCTGACCGGCTTTAGAGTTGTTGCCGTGGCTGCATTGTTCTATCTCCTTTACAAACTGATAAGGAATACTAAATATCCTTTAGGTTTCCTGCTGTGTGTGGCATTCATATTGGCAGGCGCAGTAGGAAACATAATAGACTGCCTGTTCTATGGCGAAATCTTTTCGTCGAGCTATGGTCAGGTGGCAGAATTCGTGTCATGGGGTAGTGGGTATGGTGAATTCATGTATGGAAAAGTGGTCGATATGTTCTACTTTCCGCTGTTTACCTGGCCCGAATGGGTTCCTTTTGTAGGTGGAGACATATTCTTCAGTCCTGTATTCAATTTTGCCGATGCCTGTATAAGTTGCAGTGTGGTTGCGATTCTGCTTTTTTATAGAAAATATATCCTGAATTAAGTTATGCGTTTAGTACTGCCGTCTTTGTTGCTGTCTGTGCTTCTTCTCTTTTCTTCGTGTGAGGTGAAGATGCCCGAATATGTGGTATCACCCAACAAAATGGAAGCTTTCCTTTACGACTACCATATGGTTCAGTCAATGAGTAGCGAGTATACATCGGGTAACTACGAGGAGAAACTTTTCTTTGATTACATATTCAAGAAACATGGCATTACAAAGCAGCGTTTCGACTCCTCTATGGTTTGGTATAACCGTTATCCCAAACACTTGAAAAAGGTTTATGAGAATCTTGAGAAAAGATTGGAGCAGGAGGTTGCAGCTCTTGGTGATGCCAAAGGTGCTGTCGATGATGGTGTGACCCTTGATATGGCATATCTCGCGGCCGATACTGCGGAGCTATGGACAGGAGCAGATATAAAACTGCTTTCGTCAACACCACTTAACAGCAGACTATCCTATGCTTTTGAAATTCCTACCGATACAACATTCCTTGCAGGTGACAGTCTCTCTTTCTCTTTTGAGGCAAGATTTATTACCGGAGGTGTGTCCGGTGTCAAGCAGTCATTGTATACGGCCCTGGTGGTTGAATATGAGGACGGAACATCCTTCTCTGTCGGTGAGTATAAAATGACCAACGGCAACTGTGCAATATCTGCCCCCCGCAATTTTGCTTCGCGTCCTAAATATATGAGTGGATTTGTGTATTATAGTGACGATGATTCTACAGCAATGGCAAGATTGCTGCTGAACAGGATTTCTCTAAAAAGAATACATGCGCCAAAGAGCGTGGAAGCCGCCGATAAAAAGTAATCTCTTTATGCGTTATCTTGCCCGTACCATGTATGTCCAGGGTGGGGACATTTATCATAATGCTGTAATAACAACCTGTAATGGTAAGGTTGTGTCGGCGGTGCATTTCGCTGCCGAACTCCATTCCATGGCGTTGGTCGATGATGTCTATCTTGCAACTGAGGCAACTCTTGATGGTTGTATAATGCAACCGTCTGCTCTCGGGCAATTACATGGCAGGCTCGAGGATTGTGAATTCTCTACATGCTGCTACCTCTATTCTTTGGAGCATAATGGTATATTGAGGCAACTTGAATAGTCCGCTGTTATCCTCGTCTTCTGAACTCGCTGCAGATTATAGCTGTGGCTACTGATACGTTGAGTGATTCTGATGTTGCTCTGCCGGCAGGGTAGTTGGGGATCAGCAGTCTGTCGCTCACGAGTCTGCCACATTCGTCACTTATACCGTTTCCTTCATTGCCCATTATAATTAGTCCTTTATTCTTCAATTCCTTGCCATACAGATTCTCGCCGTCAAGGAAAGTACCGTATATGTTTGTCTTGTCTTTGATGGACTCTATTAATTGTGGTAGATTTGTGTAATGTATTTTTACTCTTCCCACAGCTCCCATGGTTGCCTGTATCACTTTGGGGTTATATACGTCGGCGCTTCCGTTTGAGCAGTAGATGTTTTCAATACCGAACCAGTCGGCTATACGTATGATGGTTCCCAGGTTTCCCGGGTCCTGCACGTTGTCAAGGGCAAGGCATAATTCTCGTGTCGGACATGTAGGGTCCATGGAATATTCCGGTTGCTTGAACAGGGCCAATATGCCTTGTGGGGTACGTAGAAAACTTGCACGTCTCATCTCCTCATCGGTAATTTCTGTTATCTCTACCAAGCATTCGCAACTGTGACTATCCATCCAATCCCTTGTTGCAAAAATTTTATATGCTTCAATCCCTTGTTGCAATAAATCGGAAACAGTCTTTCCTCCTTCGGCAACAAAAAGTCCGCTCTCTTTCCTGAATTTTCTAAGTTCAAGTGATTTTATCAGTTTAAGTGTAGCCTTGCTCAACATATACGCATATTATATTCGTTAAAGTGCTGCAAAACTACCCTAAATCTTTTATCTTTTTAGTATATTTGCAAGAATTTTTTAAAATTAGGAGAAATAATGCCGTTTGCTAGGCTTACATATCTTTTTCTGTGCATTATCGTGCTTTTTTCATGCTCGGTGAACAAGTTCATCCCCGAGGGTGAATACTTGCTCGACGATGTAGAGGTCGTGTCAAATACAAATGCCGCGGCAGCAACGAAAGCAAAGGGATATGTGCGTCAGCAACCGAACTCCAAATGGTTCAGTCTTGTAAAAGTTCCTATGTACACCTATGCCTTGTCGGGTAGTGATACTACAAAATGGCGCAACCGTACCTTGCAGAAGTTGGGTGAAGCCCCTGTAATATATGATTCCGACATTGCAGAAATCAGCCGCAGGAATATTGAGCAGATGTTGGTAAACGAGGGATATCTGCATGCTACAGTGGACTTTGATACAGTATGCGATGTCAATAAAAAACGTACGGTAGCAACATATTATCTGCATGAACGCGAAAGATACTATGTCTCTGATATTGATGTTTCAACCGGTGATACAGCCATTGAGACAATAATAGACAGTTGTTCTGCTGAATCATATCTTAAGCCTGGCATGCCATTCAGTGTAGATAATATGGAGTATGAGCGCCGTCGTCTTACAACCATTCTGCGCAATAAGGGATATTGGAGATTCAGGAAGGATTACATTACATTCAATGCCGATACAACTCATCATTCGAACAAGGTGAACCTGACAATGAATGTATCTCTCTATGCTCCGTCGTCAAATAGTCCTGCCATACCACATAAGGTATATCGCATTGGTGATATCTCCTATATTTCCGGTGCGGGATTGCGTCTTGATGAAACAGTCCTGTCGGGTTGCGATACAATGAACCTGTCTGGATATACACTGCTGTACAAGGATGGGACTATTGTACATCCGCGCGTGCTTGTAGAAAATACCTATATTTCATCGGGCGAACTGTTCTCGCAGGACAATATTGACAGGACATATAATGCCTTTGCCCAGCTTACAGCTCTCAAATATACCACAATAAGGCTTGTGGAACGCACCGATACCGCATTGCTCGATTGTTATATCATGTACGAGCGCAGCAATCGCCGTTCGGTAGGTTTTGAACTAGAAGGAACCAATACTGCCGGCGACCTTGGTGCTGCCGCCTCTGTAACATTTTCGGACAAGAACCTGTTTGGCGGCTCAGAACTTCTGTCATTGCGTCTGTTTGGAGCATATGAAGCCGTATCCGACCTTAGTGGATATACAGGCGACAGTTACACCGAGTATGGTGCCGACCTGAGTCTGCGCCTTTTGGGAGGCATAGCTTCATCGTTCGTTCCGTTCGACCGCCGTATGCAGCTCTCTTCAACACTCTTCTCATTGAAGTTCAATTCGCAGGAGCGTCCGGAATTTTCCCGTCGAATTCTATCGGGTTCATGGAGCTACATGTGGAGCAAACGAAAGGATACACAGCATAAGTTGGATATAATAGATCTTAACTACATTTATGTACCCTGGATATCAGATACATTCAAGAAAGAGTATCTCGACAGTATATCGAACCGCAATTCAATCCTGAAGTATAACTACGAGAACCTGCTTATAACAAAGCTTGGCTATACATACAGCTACAACTCTTCTCTGGACGCAGCCAACCGCTTCAATCGCGTTGCATATTCCCTGCGTGCCGGTGTGGAGTGTTCGGGAAACATGCTCTATGCGGCAAACAATCTTTTTGGTGGTTCAACCAACAGTGATGGGCAGTATACGTTCCTGAATATTGCGTATGCACAGTATATCAAGGGTGATTTTGACTTTACCTCGCGTGTGAAGATAGATGATCGCAACTCATTTGTGCTTCATCTTGGTCTAGGAGTCGCATATCCCTATGGCAATTCCAGAATACTTCCGTTTGAAAAACGTTACTTCTCGGGCGGTGCAAACGGTATGCGTGGTTGGACTGTTCGAAGTCTTGGTCCCGGACGTTACAAGAACAATGGACGCAGTATCGATTTCATAAACCAGTCCGGTGACATGAAACTCGATATAAACCTTGAGTACAGGTCCTATCTGTTCTGGAAACTGCATTCGGCGGTGTTTGTCGATGCCGGAAACATTTGGACAATACGTGCCTATGACGAGCAACCCGGTGGTATGTTCGATGTCGGCACATTCTATAAGGATATTGCTTTTTCCTATGGCCTCGGTCTCAGATTCGAACTCGATCTGTTCGTGTTCCGTCTCGATGCCGCAATGAAAGCTGTTAACCCTGCATTTACAGGCAGTGCAAAATATCCTATTACCAATCCAAAGTTCAGTCGCGATTTTGCCCTGCACTTTGCCATTGGATATCCGTTCTAAGGGGCGGAACCCGTTTTTTGAGAGAAAAATAATATATATATGGAGATTCGATTTATGAGTATTGGCAGCGGAAGCTGCGGAAACTGTTACTACCTGGGGGTGGGCGACTACGGTATCCTTATAGATGCCGGAATACCCTCAAAGACTATACGAACAGCTTTGAAGAAAGAGGGTATAGCCTTTGAAAGTATATGTGCCATGTTTGTTACACACGACCATGCCGACCATATAAAATCCCTTGGAGTAATATCGTCAAAGGCAAACATCCCTGTATATGCTACACGCGAGGTGCATGAGGGCATTACTCAGAACTATTGTGTTTCAAAACCCATAGAGCCACAGTACGTGAGATATATACAGAAGGAGGAATCATTGACTTTTCGCGATTTTGTGATAACACCTTTTGAAGTTCCTCATGATGGAAGCGACAATGTAGGCTATTTTATTGAGGTTGGTGACAAGAAGTTCTGTATAGCAACAGACCTTGGCGAGATTACAGAGACTGTTTCCTATTATGTTGACAAGGCAAACTATCTTGTCATAGAGTCAAACTACGAAGAGCAAATGCTTGCAATGGGCCGCTATCCCGATTTCCTCAAGGTGCGTGTGTCGGGCTCGCGTGGACACCTCAGCAACCAGACTACTGCAAAATATCTGGCATCGCACTTCAACGAACATTTGAAAAGTATATGGCTTTGCCATTTGAGCGAGGAGAATAATCACCCCGAACTGGCCTATAAGGCTGTTGTGATGGCTTTTGGCGAGTATGGAATCATACCAGGCAAGGATGTGCAGCTGAGCGTGTTGAAACGTACCATTCCATCGCCACTTTATCGTCTTTGATTCAAGGGCTTGTTATATTAAATAATATATTATCTTTGCATATCGGCAGTACTGTGCCGACTTTAAGATAAAGAATAGAACATTAACAAATAAAATATAGAAAAATGAATTTTGTACAAGAACTTAAATGGCGTGGCATGATTCAGGACATGACACCCGGAACAGAAGAGCAGTTGCAGAAGGAGTTGACAAGTGCATATCTTGGCATTGACCCAACTGCCGATTCTTTGCATATCGGTCACCTCGTTGGTGTAATGATGTTGCGTCACTTCCAGCTTTGCGGTCACAAACCAATTGCACTCATTGGTGGTGCAACTGGTATGATTGGTGACCCATCGGGCAAATCAAAGGAGCGTGTGCTCATTGATGAGGAGAAACTCCGTCACAACCAGGAGGCTTTGAAGAAACAGCTTGCCCGTTTCCTTGATTTCGATAGCGATGCCCCAAATGCTGCTATACTTGTAAACAACTACGATTGGATGAAGAATTTTACATTCCTTGATTTCATTCGTAACATCGGTAAGATGATTACAGTAAACTACATGATGTCAAAGGATTCTGTAAAGCGTCGTCTTTCGGGCGAGGCGGGTACAGACGGTATGTCATTTACCGAGTTTACCTATCAGTTGCTTCAGGGTTATGACTATGTACACCTTAATGAGACACATGGTTGTAAATTGCAGCTCGGTGGTGCCGATCAG
>JAFZFM010000017.1 GCA_017555865.1 Bacteroidaceae bacterium | reverse complement strand
TGAGAACCTCATCACTTTGATGGATGGTTACTTCACAAAGGGTGCTCACCACTTGAACGTGAATGTGTTGAACCGCGAGATGCTTATGGATGCTATGGAACATCCCGAGAAGTATCCACAGCTTACAATCCGTGTATCGGGCTACGCAGTGAACTTCATACGCTTGAGCCGCGAACACCAGCTTGAGGTTATCTCTCGTTCTTTCCACGAGCGCATGTAATCTGTAAAAAGATAAAGCAAAAAATATTTAACGGAAATAGGCTGGCTGCAAGGCCGGCCTATTTTTTCAAATAACAAGTTATGGATATTAGAGTACATTCATACGAGTCATTAGGTACATTCGACGGTCCGGGTTTGCGTCTTGTGGTTTTTCTGCAGGGATGTAACTTCCGTTGCCTCTATTGTGCCAACCCCGATACAATTGACCCCAAGGGTGAGAGTAAGGTGACCAATATTGAAGATATCGTTCGCATGGCAATGAATGAGAAACCTTTCTTTGGCAAGCGAGGCGGTGTCACCTTCAGTGGTGGTGAACCCACATTTCAGGCCAAAGCGCTTGTCCCGCTGGTGAAGCGTCTGCATGAGCAGGGTATTCACGTTTGTCTTGACACAAACGGCAGCATTTGGAACAGCGATGTAGAGGAGTTGCTCTCTTTGGTCGATTTGGTAATGCTTGACATCAAGCAGGTTAACCCCGAGCGTCACAAGACACTTACCGAGCGCAGTAACGAGCAGACTTTGAAAACAGCCAAATGGTTGCAGGATAACGGCCATCCATTTTGGATTCGTTATGTGCTTGTTCAGGGCTACAGTGCATTTGAAGAGGATATACGCACTCTTGGCGAACACTTCAAGGGATATGACATGATTAAGCGTGTCGAGGTTCTTCCATATCATACTCTTGGCGCTCACAAGTATGAGCCACTTGGTATGGAATACAAACTCAAAGGTGTTAAGGAGAATACACCTCAGCAGCTCGACGAGGCAAAAGCAATATTTGACGAGTATTTCGACTGTGTCTTTGTGAATTGATACATTATGTCATTGGAAAGGCAAAAAATGCTGTATGGCGAACTGTACGATGCAAACAATGATGTAGCGCTTATTGCAGAGAGAAACGCATGCAAGGTATTGTGCCAAAAGTATAATACAATGCCCTATGAGGCTGTTGAGGAGCGTAGGGCAATATTGCGTGACATAATTGGCAAGACAAAAGGGGATTTTGTTATTGAACCATCTTTTTGGTGCGACTATGGATGCAATATATCACTTGGAGACAATTTCTATGCGAACCATAACCTTGTGATACTCGATGCAGCCCCTGTAGTCTTTGGCGATAATGTTTTCGTTGCTCCCAACTGCTGTTTTACCACAGCTGGGCATCCTATTGATGTTGAACAGCGCAATAAAGGCCTTGAGTATGCCCGTCCGATAACCGTCGGGAACAATGTGTGGATTGGTGCCGGTGTTACTGTTCTTCCCGGTGTCACAATCGGAGACAATGTAACGATAGGTGCAGGCAGCCTTGTGAATCGCGATATACCGTCGGACTCTGTCGCAGTGGGTGTTCCATGCAGGGTTATGAAACAGATAAAGCAGGAGTGATTGCTCCTGCTTTATCTGTTTCATTGATTTAGATTACTCTTCAATTCTTGTCCAGTAAACGGTCTTGCCAATTCCCCATATGTTGCCGTAGACTTCCAAGGTCTTTGAATCCTTGAACTTGATGTCTACACTGTAGATTTTGCCACCTGTTGGGTCGTAGATATCGGTGTCTCCCCACTCCTTGTCATCGGCGTCGTACTTCAGTCCCTTTATAAGTACAATCTTGTCAACGTCTACGTTGCGAAGGCTCTTGTTAGGGTTCTTTACGTCTTTTCTCTTGTTACCGTTTTTGTCAAGCGGGTTTTCTACCCAGAATACCTGCGCTGTGTATGTACCGTTTGAGGCCTTGCTTATTCTTATTTTGCTCTTGCTGCCATCTTTGATACTAAGGTATTCACCAATGATGTTGTCACCTCTTGAGTTTATGTCCTGTGCAAATGCTGGTACCGAGAAGAGTACTGCGCATACCAATGTAAAGATAATTTTTTTCATTTTTTACAATTTGTTTTGTTAAATCTGTACAAAAGTAATGTTTTGTTTGCACAAAGTGATATAGAATGTGCAAAAACTGTTTTGTTTTGCACATTTTTAAATGTTCAGTGCAGTGAATAAACCAATGTTGGTGAAAATATGCATTGGGATTAGCTGCTTTTTTAAGCAGCAGTGGTTAATCCTCTATATACTCGTACCCCAGTTCCTTTATGGTAGATATTATGGTGTTGCGGTCGTACCCGCTTCCATCTATGTAGGCTCTTCCCTCTTCAAGTACAACATGCACCTCCTTCACACCCTCTATGGCAGCAAGGTTCTTTTCTACATTTGCCTTGCAATGGTTGCACATCATGCCGTTTATTCTGAAACTGCTTTGACCTGCTGTGTTTCCCTTCTCCTTTTTTCGTAGCTTGAGTGTATATGCTATAACAAGCAATTGCATGAAAAGAATGCTTGAGGCTGCTTGCCACCAAGGTGTATGCATTGCGTGGTGGCATGTATCGCCATTGCAGTGGCTGTTTACAGAAAACCACTCGGCCGGCAGGGCATAGTCTATGAGCAGGCCGAATGATATTGCACCTATTATAATAGAGAGCAGGTATACAATCAATGGCTTGCGTCCCAGTGTACGGTTTATAACCAGTATAGCGGCCATGTTTGTGGCAGGACCGGCCATCAGAAGCACCAGTGCGGCGCCTGGTGACAGCCCTTTGAGCATAAGTGCTGCAGCAATGGGAATGGAGCCTGTGGCACACAGGTACATGGGTACAGATACCACAAGTATCACAAGCATGTTGAGCAAGGGGTAGTTGCCGAACTGTACAAAAAAGTCATCGGGTAAAATGGCTGTTATCACAGCTGCAATGGCAAGTCCTGCAAGAACCCATTTGCCAATGTCCTGTACCATTTCAACAAAGCCGTAGTACAGCGCGTCCCTGCACTTCTGCAGGAAACTTTTCTTGCTGTTGCCACTGTGGCATGCTGTTGCATTTTTCTTATCATCATTCTGCAGCCTGTTTACTGCATATCCTCCGGCGATGGCTGTTACGAATGCTACAACCGGACGCAGAATGGCAAAAGGAACACCAAGCAACGAGGCTGTAGCCAGAATTGAATCGACACCGGTCTGTGGGGTAGAGATAAGGAATGATACTGTTGCCCCTTTAGAAGCGCCTTCGCGTCGCAGCGAGGCTGCGGTGGGAATTACACCGCATGAGCATAGCGGCAGCGGAATACCGAACAGTGCAGCCCATACCACAGAACTCAGGTTGTTGCCCGATAGCTTTGAGGCATAGATTCTGCGCGGAACAAACTCGTGCAGTATGCCGGCAATAAGGAATCCCAAAAGAATGTATGGTGTCATTTTGTTTAGAATATCTATGACCGGCTCTATGTGTTGTAGAATAGTTTCCATAATTATAATAGTATATCTGCATTCAAACCGAATGCAAATATACTATTTTTAGCGGTTGTTATAATCGTTATTCGTTGTTAAAAGTTGTGTTCTGCTCCTTTCTTTTGTTATGTTCCATTATGTTCAGGTTAATGGCTGCCTGCTCATCGCCCATTGCTGCAGCCTTTGCAAAAGCCTGCTTTGCAGCATGTCTATGGTGACGGTTGTACTCTATTACGCCTTGCAAGTTAAGAGCGCGGGGGTCGTTGCCCATCATCTTCAGCTCCTTTATAAGCTTGTGGTAGTTAGGGTGGGGAGTGTTAATCAGTTCGTCTATAATGCCGTTTATGGCAATTGATATGCTGTCCGGGGCGTTGTGGTAGTATATACCGGTACAGCAAGCCATGCGGTGGGCCGGGAATGCCTTGCCTGTAAGTTCGCGGTAAAGCGCCCCGTCGTTATACCTCTTTAATATAGCCTCGCGTTTTCTTGCCGACTTCTCATTCTTCAGCACTGTGACAAGGCTGTCTCCTCCGCGAATATCCATAGCTGCAATGTCCTCGTATATCATACTCCAGTTCTTGCCGCCATCGGCAATTTCAAAGAGTGAGTCGGGCAGGTGGTGGTGTCGGCGTATATGGTCGCGCATGCCGGCAGCTCTTGCACGGCCAAGCCCTGTTGCGCTGTTCTCTGTTCCGTCGGGCGATGTGTAACCCACAATCTGTATTGCCTCGAGTGTTGTGGTGCTGTCGGCAAGTATTGTGTTTATTATGTTCATCATCTCGTCTATGGTCTGCGCGTTCTGCAGATACTCAAGAACAAGTTTGTCGCTGTTGGTCGCATAGCGCACAATGCTCTGTGTCCTTGCTGCTGTAGTTGCGTCTATGGGGCTGTAGTGTTTCATGCTCCTGACATGTGGGTGCTCCTGAGCGATGTGGTCGGCAAGGCTCATTACCGGTTGCACCCTGTGGCAACTCATGGGTGGCCCCTGTGGCATATCAATGGTTACGGTATCGTATGATGTGTATATGATTCCGTCCTTGTCGCTGTATTGGCAACATGTAACAGCATACACCGTATCGCTTATTACCCCCTCGGGAACTGCAATAGTGCAGCTGCTCGGGCCATGTTTCTGCCGCACAATGTCGTTGCCGTTGTTCCTTATATATCGTTTCGCATATTTGCGCCCTTGTATGTAGCGGTTTGCTGTGCTTATACAGGTGTCGGGGGTACACAAGTGTGTGACAACAACCATTCCTTCGTTGCTCTTAGGCTTTGGAGTGTTGTAGTCGAGGGTGAAGTACCAGCAGCTGTCGCTGTGGATGACCTGGTAACTGTCGGGGGATATCTGGGCTGTCAACATGGTCGTTACAGCCAACAGTGCAAGGGAGAGAATCTTACGTTTCATACAAAGAGGCTTTTAAATAGTGAATATTTGCTTTACCTCTATAAACATAAAATTCTGTGGTTTGGTTCTGCCGTGTGGGTTATCCAATATTCTTTATTTCAAGTGGCGCTTTTTTCAGTGTATCTATCATTGCTGTAGGCGCATGGTTGGGAAGAACAGCCTCCTCTTCCCAGCATACATTCTTTAACCATACGGTTCTGCAACCCAAGGTCGAGGCCGGGTATATGTCCTTTCGGTACGAGTCTCCTATTACCACAATCTCATTGGCGTTCATTCCAAGTGCCTTTACGCCCAGAGCAAATAGCGCAGGGTCGGGCTTTCTTATGCCTACAACCGATGATTCTACTATGCTGCTGAAAATATTGTTCAGCCCGAACTCTTCGAGCACCACAGGCATGTTGCCATAGAAATTGGTTACAAGTACCATTGGAAACTCTGTTGCAAGTTGCTCGACAATAGTGCGGTTAGCGGCAATTATTTCCTTTACCTTATTATAACACATGTCGGCTATATCCTCGGCTTTCCGGGCTGTGAGCATGCTTGAGCCACTGTTTTCGGCGAGGTATTCGAACTGCAGAGGTATCTTTTTTCTCAGCAGTGTGTGGAATGTGTCCGTAGGCTCTATTATCGGATGTTTTGCAAGTGAGCGTTCGCCGTGTACATAGGCATTGCGGAACTCCTCGTGGGTAATATCCATACCGGCCTGCCTGTATTGTTCCCATATGAATTCGCCCCAATGAATACCATTGGTGTCTATTGTGCCGCCATAGTCGAATATTATTCCTTTTATCATGCTCATTTCTCTTCTTCTATTTTCTTGAGCAGCCTGCGGCAAAGTGCTTCATGCTTCTGCTGCATGTAAACGAAAAGTATCATAAGTACAACAAGCTCGAATGCCAGATAGGTCCACATCTGTCCAATTAGCATTGCAAAGCACAGCATAATGCAACGCGAGTTGAAGGTGAGTATATTGGTGTATTTCATCAACGGCAGACTACCTTCTCTAAACTCCTTGCGTAACCATTCGGGCAGGTTGGTGCTGTACTTCTCGTTGACCTTCTTTATGAATCGCTGAAAGCAGGGCGACATGCGCTCCTGATTGTCGACGTACGCTATGTATGCGTTGAGGAAAATCTTCCAGAAAAAGTTTCCTTTCCATGGTGTCTCGTCATATTCTTTGCGCTGTGCTGCCGAGTTGTGGAATTCGTTGCCGTTCTTCTCGTTTGTGAAGTACAGGTGTATATTGCGGTAATAGTCGGCAAGCTGGCACTGCGAGCCATGTACCCAAAAACCGCAGAATGATACAAGAATCCATATTATCGGTCCCCAGTTATATTCGGGAGCGAACGGTATCGGTTGGAATGTCTCTCTTGCAGCAATAGCAAAATATATGCAGAAGAACCAGCAGTCACCTGCAAAGCCGTCAAGTATTCGTCCCCAACGTGTCTTTTGTCCTGTTATTCGTGCCAACTGTCCGTCTGTACTGTCGTACAGGTTGGCCCACACCAACAGCAATACGCCCACGATGTTCCATCTGAGGCTTTCCTGCAGAAAACATACACCTGCCGCTATACCAAGAAAGATAGAGGCAATGGTAATAATGTTGGGGTGAATGCCTCTGTTGCGAAAAAACAGCGCACAGCGGAATCCCAATGGACGGTATACCCACATGTCAAGGAATTCCTCCGTGTCAATGGATTTTATTGAGGCTTTATATAGCTTCTTGTCTTCTTCTTTCATTTTTCTTTACTTCATTATAAGTTTTGCAATCGCCTTTGCGGCATTCTCCCTCACAGCCGAGAAACTGGGAAAGTCATTGATGTCTATAATATGTATTCCGCCATCATCGTCAACTATGCAGTCGCCTCCATAAATTTCAACTCCAACAGCCTTTGCTGCTTTTGTTGCAATACTCTTGAGTCTGCCGGTGTCGAATCGTCTCTTCTGTGGCTTGCCGTTTATCTTTTCAAGCCCGAACTTGGTGTGGTCAATGTCGGGATAGCAGTAGTGGAAAAATTTCTCACCAATACCGTAGAACTTTATTATATCGCCCTTTATGTGGTTGCAGTGCAGACACGCATCTATTCCCCTTGACTGCATGTTTGAAAATGCCACTGTTGCGTCGGTCAAATTTTCGGCATAACACACGTCACCGGCATGGCAGCTCCACCCGTCGGCTCTCTTTATCCATGCAGGGTAGTGCAGTGCTTCAAGCTCTTTGGCGCTTTTCACAACTGTGTATTGTGGCTGTGGTATTCCGTTTTCCTCCAACAGTGTTACAAATATTGAACGTGAACAGTGCCGTACTCCTGCCGGAGAGTTTATGATTGTTATTCCACGCTGTACGGCTCTCTCCAGTATTTCCAGTATGGCGGTTGTCCGCGACATGTGGCAAACGATATCAGTACCATCGCCGGGAAACTCGCCCTGCTTGAGCCATGTTACAGTTGCACCTGCCTTCTCAAGCTCTTTGGCAACGGCGGCAAGAATCTCCACGTCGTTGCTCTCCATGTTGGGAGAGTGTGACGGGTCGCGTGGTATTATCGCTACTTTCATTCCTGGGTAATAAACTTTTCGGCCTTTTCAATGTCGCCGGCATGATCAATGTCTATGATCTTGTTGAATGGGAAGGCCTTCAACCGCATGCCTCTCTCTACAAGCATGCGTTGGAAATTTCGCATGCGTTCAATACCCATTGACATGCACTCGTCGAGTATATCCAGAGCCTCGGGGCATAATCCGTATATGCCACCCGAAACGTGGCGGCAATCTACGGTTGCTGTGTTGTGGAATCCTGTGATGTTCATGTCGCTGTCTGTTGCTACATACAGCGGTTTTTCATCGTCGACAAATTCTGTAACGGCCATCACTCCACCTTGCCTGCACTCTTCAAAGTCCTTGATGTATTGCGAGAACTCATGCTCCTTGAAAATTGTGTCAACAGTGGTGAGACAGAACTTGTCTCCTCTCAGGTGTGGCGCAAGTGCATGCAGGCTGTGCATGGAACTTGGTGTGTCCTTTACCACAATATTTATTGGATAGCGCTCGCGTAACTTCTCAAGGAAATCACGGGTCTGTGGCTGTTGGCTGTTTATTATTATGCTTATGCTACCGGCACCGTGGCGCGAAAATATCTCTACAAGGCGTTCAATCAATGGAGTGCCCTGCACCGGTATCAAAGGCTTGGGAGTGGTTATTCCCTCTTTGGCAAGCCGCGATCCCTCTCCTGCAGCAATTATTGCAAAGTTCATCTCAATCGTTGTTGTCGTTGGCCTGCAGGTTCAGGCGGTTGCTGTCGTCGCGCTTCTCAAAATAGAGTTTCTTCAATGGGAAACGGCGTGCCTGCTCGTACATGTGGCGGTTGCGGAAAATGTCAATGGCTGTATATATGGCCTGGCGGAACGAACTCTCATCGGCAACGCCTTTGCCGGCAATGTCAAATGCCACGCCGTGTGCAGGTGAGGTGCGTATAATTGGAAGTCCTGCCGTAAAGTTCACACCATCGTTCATGGCAATGGCTTTCAATGGTGCAAGTCCCTGGTCGTGATACATGGCAAGTATAGCGTCGAATCTTTCATACTTCATGCTACCCATGAAACCGTCTACTGCAAATGGACCGTAGCAGAATATACCGCTGTCGTTCATCTTGCGTATGGTTGGAGATATTATCTCCACCTCCTCGGTGCCAAGCAGACCGTTGTCTCCTGCATGCGGGTTCAGTGAAAGTACTGCAATCTTTGGCGCGTCGATGTTGAAGTTCACTTTAAGGCAATCGTTCAGCAATGTTATCTTCTCCTCCAGCAGTTCGGGTGTTATTGCGGCAGGGATGTCGCGCAGCGCCATGTGTGATGTGGCAACAGCAACCCTTAAATCGCCACTGCACAGCAACATCAGCGACTTGCACCCCTCTCCGCTACGCTCCTGCAAATACTCGGTATGTCCGGGGAAGTTGAATTTCTCGCTCTGTATTGCACTCTTGTCAATGGGGCATGTCACAATCACATCTATCTTTCCCTCCTGATAGTCCTTTACTGCAGCTTCAAGAGCTTCAAATGCAGCCTTGCCGGCCTCGGGATCGCTACAGCCAAGCTCAATATGAAGATCGTCGCTGTTGCAGTTTATGATGTTGAGCTTGCCGTTCTGTGCCTCTCCCGCATGGTCAATTGCATTGTATGGTGTCTCCATTTCCAATGCCTTGCGGTGGTATGCAGCAGCCTTTGGCGAGCCGTATATTATTGGAGTGCATATTTCGAACATCTCCGGGTTGTCAAATGTCTTGAAAATGATTTCGTATCCGATACCGTTGGTGTCGCCCTGTGTGATACCAACGCGTATGTTTCTCTTGTCGCTCATTGTTCTTTAACTATGTTTGTTCTTAAACAGTTTCTGTCTGTTATTCTTTCTCCTCACTGTTATCGCCATCAATTATTACCTGCGGTATATGCAAACTGTTTTCTATGAGTTTGTCGGCCGGTAGTTTCAATGTGTATAACGAAGCCTCGAGCTTGCGCATGAAGCCACCTTTCCTTTGTCCGGCTGCATATACGAATGCTTCAACCACAATCACTCTGTTGTTGAGTTCATCCACAACGGCATGCGATACGAATGGGCCTCCCATCATGTCATTCTCCATATACCATAGACCCTTTGCAATCTGCAGGTAGCGGTCGTGGTATGCCGACTCGGTAATTGTGACAAAGTCTTTCTCGGTCTGTATATACTGGTCGGGTTTTCCGCCAGGCATGTTCTTCTTCATTACAGAGTCACGTATCTGGATGTAGCTGTCGCGTGAGAAATTGTCGGTCGAAGTGTAAGGATAGCTGTACATTACAAAGCTGAGAATCTCGGGTTTTGTCGAGTTGAAGTTGGACATCCATAGGAAATTCTCGCCCTTCTTGATACCGTTCATTTCAAATGGTATCATCAGTTCGCAACCGAACATATCCTTTACAGCCTGCTTGGCATCCTGGTTGTGGCTCTCCTTTAGAATATCAATCTGGCGGTTCATCTCAACAGCGGTAATGAAATCCACTATTACTTGTGAGTTCTCTGTAACGTAAGCCTCGAAATCCTCTCGTGTGGGTGACTGTATTGTCAGCACCACCTGTGGACTTGCAAAAAGATCCTCGACATACTTGAATGTTGTCTTTGTGTACATACTATTGTTTATGTCGACGCAGATGATGTTGCGGAATGGCTTTGTAAGGTTTCCGAGTTCGTTGACACGCGATATCCTGAACGAACGTTCCGACTGTGGCAAGCCCGGAACATCGGTGTCGAGTACATTTTCCAATGCACGACCTGCAGGTGCTTCCCAAAAGTTCTCTTCGCAAACAACAAGCACTTCGTAGGGGTTGCCTACCGCGCTTCGTTTCATAATCTTTGACTCTTCGCTACAACCAAGTAACAAGAGCATGCTAAATAGGATTGACAATAGATTTTTCATTATTCTTATAGATTTTGTTATTTGTTATTCTTCTGCTGTTCATTCTTCAGTGTCGAAAGCATTCCACATGCTGCAAAAATATCTTCACCTCTTGAAGCCCTAATAGTGGTAAACAGTCCGTTCTTTGTCAGGGTATCCCTGAACTGTACCATTGTCTCCTCGTTTACACCCTCAAGTGGTACCCCGGGGATTGCATGGTAGCGTATGAGGTTTATGCGGCAGTCAATTCCGTCGAGCAACTTTATCAGTCTGCGTGCATGCGATGGTGTCTCGTTTATATCTTTGAACACAATGTATTCAAATGTAAGACGGCGCTGGTGGCTGAAATCGTACTCTCTTAACAAATCAAGCATTTCGGTGGTGGGGAAACCCTTTTCGGCCGGCATTATTTCGGCTCTTTTCTCGGGTATGGGATGGTGCAGGCTAATTGCTATATGGTAGTCGCCGCTGTCCAGCAGACGCTTCAATCCCTTGCGTATACCAACCGAGGATACAGTTATTCTGTGCGGGCTCCATCCAAGAGCATATTCGGCTGTGAGAATCTCAATTGCTGCAAGTACGTTGTCGAGGTTGTCGCATGGTTCACCCATTCCCATGAACACGATGTTTGTGAGTTTCTCGAATTCGGGTAATGCCAGAATCTGGTTCACAATCTCGTTTGCAGTAAGGTTGGCTGTGTATTTCTGCTTTCCTGTCATGCAGAACAGGCAGTTCATCTTGCAACCCACCTGTGACGATACGCAAAGTGTTGCGCGCTCACCGTCCGGTATGTATACGGCTTCTACAAAATGTCCGTTCTCTACGGCATACAGGTATTTTACAGTTCCGTCTACCGAGCGTGCTGCGTCGGCAGGAGCCTGATAGCCCACTTCGAACATGCTGTTGAGCAAGGCTCTGTTCTTGAGCGAAATGTTGGACATGTCGTCAATGGAACGGGCGCGTTTTATATACACCCAATCGGCTATCTGCTTTGCTGTGAATGCCGGCATTCCAACCTCGGTTACAGCCTCTTTCAATTGTGCCAGTGTCATGCCCAAAAGCTTTCTCTTACTGCATTCCATTATCAATAATTTCTCTAAAAGTTATATTATGCCAAATTCAGCACGAAGATAATGTAAAAAAGTGGTTTTTCGTTTATATCTTCCCTATTTTATTTATAATGTATGCAATAAACAAAATGTTTGTAAAGTTTGCTTGTTGGCTTGGCTTTTTTATTAATTTCGCGAACCAAACATATTTTAGACTTATGAACAATTACAATATAGAGGTTTTTATGCCCATGCCGGCATGTGGATCTATTTCTAAAGGTTTGAAAACCCTGCTCGATTCTCCACTTGTAGAGCGCGTGTGGCTCTGGAGTGCTTCCGAAGTCAGTGTGCAGTTGCCATCCAAATGCTCTCTCCTTAAGGTCGGTTCACTTCTCTCCACAGCTCTGTTTGTGGATATGGCAGAACGTGCCACTGCCGGTTATGTGCTGTATATGGCAAAGGATAATCTTGAGGTAGAGGTTGAAAGGCTTGGCGAACTTTGTGCTTCGATGCCCGAAACAGCCTCAATGGCCTATTCCCACTATCGCAAGTATGTAGGTCAACAGCTTGTTGACGCGCCTACAATCGATTATCTGGCCGGTAGTCTGCGCAACGATTTCGATTTCGGTCCCTTGCTTCTTTTTAGAACAGAGTGCTTGAAAAAGTATCTGGCCGAGCAGTTGCCCTCTTTTGAGTATGCCGGTCTTTACCAGTTGCGCCTGGCTATGAGCCGCATGGGCAATGTGTACCATCATTGCGATTATGTGTACGCCGAACAGGAGACCGACAACCGTGCAAGTGGCGAGAAACAGTTCGATTATGTGAACCCGGCCCAGCGCAGTGTGCAGATAGAGATGGAGAATGTATGCACACATCACCTCAAGGAGACCGGTGCATGGTTGCCGCCATGCAAATATAAGGCAATAGACCTTTCTGCCGGTGAATTCCCTGTTGAGGCTTCGGTCATTATACCGGTACTTAACCGTGAATCTACCATTGGCGATGCAATAAAGTCGGTGCTTGCGCAGCGCACGTCGTTCAAATTCAATATATTGGTGGTAGATAACCATTCTACCGACAAAACCGGTGAGATAATAGATTCATTTGCAGCAGATAATGTAAAGCATATAGTGCCCGAAAGCAGCTCGCTTGGTATTGGTGGTTGCTGGAATCTTGCAGTCAACAGTGAATATTGCGGACGTTTTGCCGTGCAGCTCGACAGTGACGATATCTATAGTGACGAAAATACCTTGCAGAGTGTTGTGGACGGTTTTTATGAACAGCAGTGCGCAATGCTTGTAGGCACCTACAGAATATGTGACTTTGACCTGAATACATTGCCTCCCGGTGTTATTGACCACAGAGAGTGGAGCGAGGAGAATGGACGTAACAACGCATTGAGAATCAATGGTCTTGGAGCACCGCGCGCATTCTTTACCCCTGTGATACGTGAAGTTGGCTTTCCCAATGTGAGCTATGGCGAGGATTATGCCGTAGGCTTGCAGATTTCGCGCAGCTACCGCATAGGACGCATTTATGATGTTCTCTATTTGTGCCGCCGCTGGGGTGGAAACTCTGACGCAGCACTTTCGCACGAGAAGGTCAATGCAAACAACCTGTACAAGGATACATTGCGTACGGCCGAATATGAGGCGCGACGCGAATACATACGCTCGTTGTCAATACCATCCGGTGTTGAACTGAAAGAGTTCTTTGATAGTCAGCTTGCCGCGTGGCCCGTTGCCAAAAAAAACTATGCCGAACTTGCCACTGTACAGCAGCGCAATCTTGAAAATGGTCTTGTGTTGCAGTATAATCCTGCGCGTATGGTATCTACTGGTGCCAAGGTCGATTCGGCTGCAATAGCAGCACGCAAATGTTTCCTTTGCGCTGCGAACCGCCCTGCTGAGCAGTATGCCGGTAGTGCTATGGGTACTATGGAGGTTCTTGTGAATCCATTCCCTGTTCTTCCGTTCCATTTGACCCTGCCGTTCAAGGAACATATTCCGCAACTGTTGCATGGTATGTATGCCGACATGTTGCACATTTCGCACAAATGGGAGGGAATGACTGTGTTCTATAATGGTGCAAAATGTGGGGCTTCGGCACCCGATCATGCCCATCTCCAGGCTGTACGCACCTCCGATATACCTCTTTTGGGCAAGGATTGGAGTGAGAGGCTTACAAATTCGGCCAAGCGTGTTGCCGCTGTTGGCGATGCTGCAGTCTATCATCTATGTGGTTATGTAGTGCCACTGTTTGTTGTGGTTTCAACAACTGTGAGCGGTTCGGTAGAGATGTTCTCTCGTCTGCAGGCTTCTATGGATACAATCGAAGGTGAGTTTGAATCAAGAATGAATGTTCTTGTAACATATATTCCGGCTCATGGATACGTTACAGTTGTGGTGCCACGTGCGCAACATCGTCCTGCCTGCTACAGCGAAACAGGTTGTGGACAACGTCTTGTGAGTCCTGGAACCCTTGACATGGCAGGCCTTGTGGTAACTCCACGTGAGTGTGATTTCAAGGAGATTACAGCTTCCGAGGCCGCCGGTATTCTGCGCGAGGTTGCTGTTGATGATGAGGCGGTAGTAAGAATTGTTGAAAAACTTACCTCTTGGATATGAGTAGAGTAAATGTGGGTATAATGCTTGCTCAGCAGATTAGGTTTGACCTCATGGGGCCTTATGCTGCAAGTGAAGATTCTGTTTGTGCTGCGAACAGTGTTGAGGCTGTAGAGGGCAAATTGCATTTCAATGGAACAGTGTGCAATGAACTCTGTTTTGAACCGTTGTCCGACGATAGCCGCTTTCTGCTTCACGATGTTGTCATTGGTGTCAACTTCCATTGGCAACGCAAGGAGAATCAGCTTTTCAAAGGTGCCTTGCGTTTTATTGTAGAGGAGGGGATGGTACGTGCCATAAATTGCCTTGATGTAGAGGATTACCTTGTGAGTGTAATATCGAGTGAAATGTCTGCTACATCCTCGCTCGAGTTCCTGAAGGCACATACAATCGTTTCGCGCAGTTGGCTCTATGCCCAACTCGAGAGAAGAGAGAAAAACACCGTTTCGTGTCTTGGTTGGGAAAATGATGAAGAGGTTATCCGTTGGTATGCGCGCGAGGATCACACGAACTTTGACCTGTGTGCCGATGATCATTGCCAACGCTATCAAGGATTGACGCGCGCACTGAATCCCAACGTGGAACGTGCGGTGCGTGAAACTTCGGGCATGGTACTCATGTATGACGGTAAGGTGTGCGACGCGCGTTTCAGCAAGTGTTGTGGCGGTGTTACTGAACGCTTCTCGGCATGTTGGGAAAATATTGATTACGACTATCTGGCAGTAGTTCGCGACAATGATACACCGGGCGAATCTGTTTCGTTATCCAATGAAGAGGCTGCAAGAGAGTGGATAGAGAGTGCTCCGGTCTCTTTCTGCGATTCGGCCGACAAGAATGTCTTGTCGCAAATACTCAATGGCTACGACCGCGAGACAAATGATTTTTATCGTTGGCGCGTAGAGTATACTCAGAGTGAACTCTCGGAACTCATTGCACGTCGCTCGGGCATTGATTTTGGTACAATTGAGCAACTGCAGCCTGTGGAGCGTGGTGCTTCGGGCCGTCTTGTCAAGTTGTGTGTTGTGGGCAGCAAGTTGACCAAGATTGTCGGCAAGGAACTCGAGATACGACGTTGGCTTTCCGATACACATCTCTACAGTTCGGCATTTGTAGTAGACAAGGTAACCGATGATAACGGTGTCCGTTTTGTACTCAAGGGAGCCGGTTGGGGACATGGTGTGGGGTTGTGCCAGATTGGTGCGGCACTCATGGGAGAAAAGGGATATACCTGCCGTCAAATTCTGTCGCACTATTATCCCGGCTCAAATATAGAGTCGTATGGAAACTGTTAGAGAGACAAACTTGTTTGGTTTTTGCTCGCTTACTCGCAGCTTTGACTCTTTGCTCTGTTTTAACCCCTTCGCCTTTCAGGCACTCCCCCTTGGAAAGTGGGAGAGCTTAGATTGGCGGTTTGGAAATAGCTCCTCTCCCTCTTTGAGGGGAGGTGTCGGCTTGCCGACGGAGGGGAGGGAGTGCTACGCGCGACCTATCACTGCGCGCACTATCGAAACTTCGTTTTCTCCTTTCTCCTTTCCCCTCTCTCCTTTCTCCTTTAATCACACTACGTGTGCTTGAACCTGCTCACGCTCGCTGCAAAAACTCAAACAAGTTTGGTTTTTGCTCGCTTACTCGCAGCTTTGACTTCGTCGAACCTGCTCACGCTCGGCATAGTAAAAATAAAATTTTCCTCTGCTGTTAACTCTGTTGATTTTTCGTTCGCTCACTACAAAAGTTAAAACAAGTTTTACTTTCGTTCGCTTAACTGAAAAATTCGCTTATTCGCAGCTTTGTCTCTTTGCTCTTTGCTCTTTGCTCTTTACTCTCTATAGATACTTCACTACGCGTTGCTTCGTTCAGTATGGCAAACAACTTTTGGGTCAACTGCTATATAATCTCCAAAGAAAAAGGGTTGTCCACATATAGTGTTATTCCTCCAACCTACATTCGCTGAACATGAAATCCTTTTCGGCAACATCCTTTGGAAAACAATAGTATGTCATTTCGGCAGTTGAACAGGTTTCTCCATTGTGTGATATGGTTGCCTCAATGAATACAAAACAACGTTTTGTCTCCTTGACACGTGCGCGTATCTCTATTTTGCTTCCGTCGCCGGCCGGCACCGGTTTCTTGTATTTAACATTCAGGTTGGTTGTCATTCCCGATGTCTGGAATTTGCGTGCTATTATCCATCCGCCAATCTCGTCCATAAGTGTAGCTTGTATACCGCCATGCAGCGTGTTTAGCCATCCTTGAAAGTTTGTGTGTGGTTCCCATATTGAAACAATGTCGTCACCATCCTCGTAAAACTCCATTTTAAGGCCGTATGGGTTGCCGGGTGCGCATGCAAAACAGTTGTATCCTTTGTCGGTAAGGTTAATCCATGGGTTCTGTATCTTTTTCATTTTCTATTGGTTCTATGTCTGTTTGTTGGCGTAAAAATACTGAAAAATCCATTATGGCTGTTATATTTTGTTTTTTTTACACCCTTTTCAAAGAGCTTTCGTGTAAAATGCCTAACTTTGTGGCGAAAACAGAATATTGTATGGCAAGGCTATTGGCAATTGATTATGGAAAAAAACGCACAGGGCTGGCTGTAAGTGACGAGTTGCAGATTATTGCAAACGGGCTTACTACGGTGGCTACCGTTGATCTTGTAGATTTTATTCTTGAATATTTGAAAAAGGAGCAGGTGGAGCGCATTATTGTTGGTTTGCCCAAGCAGATGAACAACCAGCCATCGGAGAATATGCGTCGCATAGAACCGTTTGTCAACAGGTTGCGTAACCTGTTGCCCGATGTTCCTGTAGAGTATCATGATGAGCGTTTTACGTCGGTGTTGGCCCACAAGACTATACTTGAGGCGGGTATTGGCAAAATGGCGCGTCGCAACAAGGAACTTGTTGATGAGGTGAGCGCGACAATCATATTGCAGTCCTACATGGAAAGCCGAAGGTTGGCAGCTGAAAGATGACAACCTGAGGGTTCGACAACATCAACAGCAATAGGTCACGCGACAGCGTGGGTTGCGAAGAGTTGATGTTGTCAAAGCCACCAGCTGAAAGATGACAACCTGAGGGTT
>JAFZFM010000196.1 GCA_017555865.1 Bacteroidaceae bacterium | reverse complement strand
TGACATACACATTCGCAAAGGCTCAGGGTGGCGAACTTGGCCGTTCAATTGTTGAGGACGACAAGCTCGACCTTGCTATCAACATCATGGAGCAGGCTAAGGCAAAGGGTGTAAACCTTGTTCTTGCTGCTGACTGCGTTGCTGCCGATGATTTCTCTAACGACGCTAACACACAGGTTTGCTCAGCAAAGGCTATCCCAGCAGGTTGGGAGGGCTTGGACGCAGGACCAGAGGCTCAGAAGGCTTTCGCAGCTGCAATCGTTGACGCAAAGACTATCCTTTGGAACGGTCCTGCAGGTGTGTTCGAGTTCGACAACTTTACAGCAGGTTCACGTGCTATTGCCGAAGCTATCGCCAAGGCAACTGCCAACGGTGCGTTCTCACTCATTGGTGGTGGTGACTCAGTAGCATGTATCAACAAGTTTGGTATGGCCGACCAGGTATCATACATCTCAACAGGTGGTGGTGCTCTTCTCGAGGCAATCGAGGGTAAGGTTCTCCCGGGCGTTGCTGCTATCAAGGGCGAATAATTTACAGCTTTTGAATAAATCCATAAACAGCGTGCCCGCGCACGCTGTTTATTTTTTAAAGATTGGAAATAACACCAAACGAAGAAGGAGTAAAAACATCCTCTTCGGCTTTTGATAATAACTCCGTGAAAAAAAGCTGTCCCTCTCAGGAAGAGGGGCAACGTGGGAGAGCGTTGCTTGCGACGCCAATGCGAAAAAGCATTGGTTGCGACGAAGGGAGGTTTACCTCCCCAGAGGAGTGTGCTTCAGCACCAACCTTTAGGTTTATAAAGGAGCGCCGTCAGTCCCGCGAAGCGGAGGGAGATATTCATTCGCAATTGATTTTATTTCACATTTGACAACACTCGTTTTTCGCGACCCGCAAGGCACGACCATAGTCCGTACAACCTGCGACCATTCGCTGCTCGCGTTGTCAAAACAACGTTTTCCCCTCAACAAACATGGAAGAGAAACAGATAACAGACATACACAATAGAGTTCTTTCATTGCTTGGCGATGAGCGTCTGAAACAAGCCATAGACCTGTTGGGAACAGACATCGACACCCTACAGGACTGGAACCTGCATACACGCTACACCGAGATGCAGACCGCATACAGTTTCATGCTCGAATACATGCGCCGTGGAATGCCCGACCCCGACAGGGAAAGGCTGCGCGATGAACTTGTAGGCAAATGCTACATACTCAATGACCTTATAGCCATTGCGCGTACAAGCGAGACATCAATGAAGGTATACTACCAGATGAAACGCAAGTACAAAAACCTTGATGGCCTGCCAGCACTGCATGCCACCCTGAAGGAGAATGCCGCCAATCTTGAAGTGACCAAAGCCCTGCCTGCCAATGAGTGCAAGAGCGTGAGCGACCAACTGGTAAAGGAACACGAGCAATTGCTCGAAAAGATGTTTGCCATGGTATGGAGCAGCACAGGCTGGAGCAAGAGCGACGCCGAGTCTGTTCTGGCAGTAACAGCCGACAGCGAACTGAGCATAAACGACCGCGCAACAATTGTAGGAGCCATTATGCTTAGCGCAACAAAGTGTTTCGAACCCATAAAAATCACCACCCTCTCCCATATAGCCACCGGCATGGAGAGCCTCACAGCAACAAGAGCAATAACAGCTCTTGTAATAATACTGCTGCAATATGCCGACCGCATAAAGCACTACCCCGAAATTGGCGCAATGATTGAAACCCTTAAGGAAAATCCCGTTTTCATGCGCCGTGTACAGACAATACAGATACAGTTGCTCCGTTGCCGCGAGACACAGAAAATCGACCGCAAAATGCGCGAGGAGATTATCCCGGCAATGATGAAGAACCCACAGATACGCAACCAGAAACTCTCGATCGACATTCTGAAGGAGATTGAACAGGACGAGGACAAGAACCCCGAATGGAAAGAGTGGATCGACAAGGACGAGATAAAAGGCAAGATAGAAGAGATGGCAAAGTGGCAGTTCGAGGGTGCCGATGTCTACATGAGCACATTCGCCCAGCTCAAGACCTTCCCATTCTTCTCGAGCATGCACAACTGGTTACGTCCGTTCGACACAATGGTACCCGACATAGCCGAGATTATGCCAAGAGGAACCGAAAGCAACAAAAGCCTGCTTGCAGCAATATGCAAGTCACCATTCTTTTGCAACAGCGACAAATACTCCTTCTGCTTCACATTCAAGCAAGTGCCACAGGAGCAACGCGAAATGCTCATGGGACAAATCCCCGACGAAGCCGAAATACAGGCCGAGGAGAGCGACACTACAGCAATAGCAGCCAACGAGAAACGTGCCGAGATAGAGAGCAACCAGTTCATCCAGGACCTATACCGTTTCTTCAAGCTATCGAACATGCGCCACGAGTTCAACGACCCCTTTGGCATGTCACTTAACCTGCTCGAAAGCGATGAACTCGCCTCACTCATAAACAGCAACGACGCCATTCTGCGCACCTTCCGCTACCTTGTAGAGAAAGAGTACTACAGCGAAGCATACAAGGCAGGCAAGCTATATGAGCGCAGTGGCGAATGCGACGCACAGTTCTTCCAGGAGATGGGCTACTGCCTGCAGAAGGAGAGAAAATACAACGAGGCAATAGACTACTACACCAAAGCCGATATAGTGAAACCAGACACACTATGGACCATGCGCCACATAGCACAGTGCTACCGTCTGCAAGGAGAATCGGACAAAGCACTAAGCTACTACCTGCTGGCCGAGGAACTTGCCCCCGAAAACATTTCACTGCTGCTGCAAACCGGCGAATGCCTTGCCACCATGAAAAGATACGAGGAAGCATTTGCACGATTCTACAAGGTAGAATACCTGAAGCCCGGCTCACGCCGCGCCCTGCGCGCCATAGCATGGTGCTCATTTGTCACCGGCAAGGACAACGAAGCACGCAGCTACTACAGCAAGCTACAAGGCATGCCATCGCCCGCAACCGAGGACTACCTTAACGCCGCACACATAGAGTGGGTAAACCACAACAACGAAAAAGCCATAGAACTATACACAAAGGCAAAAGAGATGTGCAATGGCGACATATCGACATACATAATGAACGACAAGGAAGCTCTCACAGCACGCGGAGTAAGCGAGAATGAAATCCTGCTCCTGAGAGATTTGATAGTGTAAAAGCCTATACAAGCAGCTAACAATACATGAGGCCGGGTCAAAAGTGATTTCGATCCGGCTTTGTATTTGTCTCTTTTTTTGCCTTTTTCAGGTATAAAATCCCGGTTTAGCTTTAAAATGTCTCATGCGGCCATATAACAGCCCAAATTCTCTTCTACAAGACCGTTTTCAAGCATTTTCTTGCTCATATC
>JAFZFM010000195.1 GCA_017555865.1 Bacteroidaceae bacterium | reverse complement strand
GTCATAAAAGAGAATGGAAAGGAACATGTCCCGTTTAATGGCAAAATTGAATGTGGTGAAGTTGTCGTATGGAGCTTTGCTGCGTGTGGTGGCAGAACGTCTCTTGTCGGCCTCTTTCTCATAACGGAAACGTAATGAGCAACTGTTATCGGGCTGTACGCTTGTATGGTATAGTCCGCCGCATACAACGTCGTGCTTTTCAAGAGCTTGGCAGTAAGATGACAGAAAATTATCTTTCTCGACAACTGCGTCGCTGTCAATGAAAAGAATATTCGGATACTTTGCTTCAATAGCAAGAATGTTTCTGATGTTTGCCCGCCCAATATTCTTTTCTCTTATTATCCGTCGGCTGTTTGGAAGTGTGTCTGCAATAATGTTCAAATGCAGGGCCTGTGGGGACGTGCCGTCTTCGCCGACCAGTATTTCAAAGTCGAGCCCTGATTTCTCGCCTTGCTTGTGGAGTTGCTCTACAAGAAGGTGACAGTCGTAATCTTTTGTGGGAATCAGTATTGACAGCATAACTTTGCAAAAGTATGCAAAAACTTGAAACCGTATGCACAAATCCTGTTTTTGTTTTGCTGTACTGCATTTATATTTAATAAACCTTCGCTTTATTAATAAAAATAGCTAACTTCGCATTTCAAATCATATATGTTAGGAATTATCTAAATTATATAGCTTATGAAGAGTGATATCCAAATAGCTCATGAAACTGAGCTGGAACGCATTGAGAATGTTGCTGCAAAGATTGGTATCAATGCCAACGATCTCGAACACTATGGTAAATACATTGCAAAACTTCCTCTTGACCTCATTGGTGAGCAAAAGGGAAAACTTATTCTGGTAACAGCAATTACTGCAACCAAGGCCGGTATAGGTAAGACTACAGTTTCTATCGGTTTGGCATTGGGACTTAACAAAATTGGCAAAAAGGCTGTTGTTGCTCTTCGCGAGCCTTCACTCGGACCTTGCTTTGGTATGAAGGGTGGTGCTGCCGGCGGCGGTTATGCACAGGTTCTGCCAATGGAGAAGATAAATCTGCACTTTACAGGAGACTTCCATGCCATTACATCGGCCCACAATATGATATCGGCGCTTCTTGACAACTATCTCTATCAGCATGCAAAAGATGGTTTTGGTCTAAAGGAGATTCTTTGGCGTCGTGTACTTGATGTGAATGACCGTTCATTACGCTCAATTATTACAGGTGTCGGTCCTGCAACCAATGGCCTTGTTGAGCAAGCCGGTTTCGATATCACTCCTGCGTCTGAACTTATGGCTATTCTCTGTCTTGCAAGTGATGAGGCTGATTTGCGCCGTCGTATCGAGAACATCATGCTTGGTTACACATATGCAGGTGAGCCTTTCACAGTAAAGGACCTTGGTGTGGCAGGCTCAATCATGGTATTGTTGAAGGACGCGATACAGCCAAACCTTGTACAGACAACCGAAAATACTCCCGCAATCATCCATGGTGGTCCGTTTGCAAACATTGCTCATGGCTGTAATTCACAGCTTGCTACCAAGATGGCGCTTGCACATAGCGACTATACAATTACAGAGGCCGGCTTTGGTGCCGATCTTGGTGCTGAGAAATTCTACAACATCCTATGCCGTAAGAGTGGTCTTCAGCCCGATGCTACTGTTATTGTTGCTACAGCTCAAGGCTTGAAAATGCATGGTGGAGTAGAACTTGACAAGATTAAGGAACCAGATATGGAGGGCTTGCGCAATGGTCTGGCAAATCTTGATCGCCATGTTGCCAACTTGCGTTCGTTCGGTCAGTCGGTAGTGGTTGTCTTCAACCGCTTTGCAACTGATACCGATGAGGAGATGGCGCTGTTGCGTGCTCACTGTGAGCAGGAACTTGGCTTGCCATTCGTTATCAATAACGCATTTGCACAGGGTGGCGATGGAGCTGTAGAGATGGCACAGATTGTTGTTGATACAATTGAGAACAATCCTTCTCAGAAATTGCAGTTCACATACGATGACGAGGATAGCATACAGACAAAAATCGAGAAGGTCGCAAAGAATATCTATGGTGCAGCTTCTGTTACATTTGCAAAGCCTGCACTTGACCGCATAAAACTTGCCGAGAAGTATGGCCTAGCCAAGTTCCCTGTTTGTATTGCAAAGACTCAGTTCTCTTTCAGTGCCGATGCAAAGCAGTATGGTGCTGTCAAGGGTTTCAATTTGCAGATCCGCGATGTTGTGCTTAACGCAGGTGCCGAGATGATTGTTGCAATTGCTGGCGATATCATCCGCATGCCGGGTTTGCCTAAGGATCCGCAGGCCAACCACATTGATTTTGTCGATGGTGAGATTGTTGGATTGAGTTGATCTTTAATACTGGAAAAACCAAAAGGCCGCCTTGCACCACAAGTGCAGGGCGGTGTACACTATAAACATCACTATTATGGCACAACCATTGGCCGAACGTCTGCGCCCGACATCTTTCGATAATTATGTTGGTCAGCAACATCTTGTTGGTGAGGGGGCTGTCCTGCGTCGCATGATAGACTCGGGGCGTATACTGTCGTTTATATTGTGGGGGCCTCCGGGCACGGGCAAGACAACCATTGCCAGAATAATAGCTCACAAACTTAACCGTCCGTTCTACACGCTAAACGCTGTTTCTTCGGGTGTGAAGGAGGTACGTGAAGTTATAGACAAGGCAAAGAATTCGCCACTGTTCTCGCGTGGTGGTGCCATACTGTTCATCGATGAAATTCACCGTTTCAATAAGTCGCAGCAGGACTCTCTGTTGAGCGCGGTTGAAACGGGAACAGTCACTCTTATAGGTGCAACTACCGAGAATCCTTCGTTCGAGGTTATACGTCCTTTGCTCTCTCGCTGTCAGCTTTATGTGCTTAAGTCTTTGGAGAAAGAGGATTTGCTTCAGTTGCTGAATCATGCAGTATCTGCCGATGAGGTCTTGAAGAACAGAGGCGTGGAGCTGCGTGAGACCGATGCTATGCTAAGGTATAGTGGCGGTGACGCACGCAAACTTTTGAATATACTTGAACTGGTGGTTGAGAGCGACCCTGAAACACCTGTGGTGATAACTGATGAAAAGGTCAAGAATTCGTTGCAGCAGAATCCTCTTGCATATGACAAGGATGGGGAAATGCACTACGATATTGTGTCGGCATTCATAAAGTCGATACGTGGCAGTGACCCCGATGCGGCTCTCTATTGGATGGCGCGAATGATTGAGGGGGGAGAGGATCCGGCTTTCATCGCCCGTCGCATAGTAATATCGGCTTCAGAGGATATCGGTTTGGCAAATCCCAATGCCTTGTTGCTTGCAAATGCGGCCTTTGATGCTGTTACAAAGATTGGCTGGCCCGAAGGTCGTATACCTTTGGCTCAAGCGGTTGTGTATCTTGCAACTTCTCCAAAGAGCAATTCTGCATATATGGGTATAAACAAGGCGTTGCAGACAGTGCGTGAAACCGGAAATCTACCTGTTCCACTTCATTTGAGGAATGCTCCTACAAAACTTATGGCCGATCTGGGATACTCCGATGGTTACAAGTATTCCCATGATTATCCGGGGCATTTTGTCAAGCAGCAGTTCCTGCCCGACGGCTGTAGTGATTTTTCGTTCTGGGTACCGCAGGATAATCCAGTCGAAGCAAAGTCCAAGGCGTGGATG
>JAFZFM010000194.1 GCA_017555865.1 Bacteroidaceae bacterium | reverse complement strand
CTTTGAGGAAGCTCTGCACACAATGCAGGGCAATACAGCCTTCGTATGTGTATCGGACATCGCACAGGGTTATACCGAATTGAACAATTCTCCCCATACACGGCGCGTAAAGACAGTGTTCCTCGCAATGCGCCACGCTCTGGACGATATGACTGCACGCGAGGAGTGTATGGAGACAATGCGTGAACTGTTCCGGCAGTTCATGACTCGCCTTATTCTTGAACGCACACGCTTGGAGGAGAATTGTATTTATCTCGACCCTCGTATCTCTTTCCAGGAAATTGACCGCTATTTCCTCTCCGGCTGTGCTTGTGCATACTTTCAGATTGCAGTCGATGTTTTTACTGATTTAAGGTTTAGCGAAGATGAGTGGAACAAATAACCAGGCACAGGCTGAAAGAGAGAAATATGTGCTTGCGTTCAATGATACGATGCTCAAGATATGGCAGGAGCAAATCACCTTGCTCGATGTCATAGACACCCATAGCCTTTTGCGTTCACCCATAGCCTTGCCGGTCCGTACCGACGGGCGGTTCTTTGAGGTAGGCTTGTCCCAGGCCTTCCTCGAATACGGACTATGGCAGGACTACGGCACAGGACGAGAAATACCACGCAAGCCGAGAGCGGTGTCAAATTCATTTGAACACAGCCGAGGCGAAGCTGGTATTGGGCAAAGCCAAATTCCGCGAGGAAACAGTGGCGACCTCGGACGTGAAAAGGTCAGAGGTCGCCGCCGTTGGTTCTCTCGCAAATATTATGCCTCCGTGATGAACATAAAAGAGTTCTTTGCTGATAATCTCGGTAAAGAGTATCAAGGCATCTTGTCGGATATTTTCGATGATAAGGGGTTAAGAGGCAGATAACAAATTATGCATTTATCTTGCTTGTAGTTTTTGCGTGAATTTGCATTGGGGGTAATTGGAACAGCCCAAGAATCTTCCGTATTGGGGGCGTCAGCTGAACTGTGTCAAGGCTGTTAGATAAATTGGAATTTGCAGTTATCTATACTCTTTTGGAATTTCGATATGAAATGTCTCACACAATAACTTCACATCATGTACATCATTTTCATCAAACTCGTATCCCAGATGGAACATTACTTGACTATATGGTTCAATACAGGATACCTCTATTTCCTCAATTTTTCCTTTACCCGAAAAAGTTTCTACTGGAAAACAATCCCCATCATAAAGAATTTCACCTTCGTCCGTATATTCAAAACAATGCAAATCAACAATTCTGTTTTTCAAATCTTCCCATACAGTATGGTTCAATGTTGTATATTCCATCTTAATCTCATAAAAGCCATTTGCTTTCATTATCTCTATAAAGTTTTGATAATCGTTCTTTTCTACAAAAATATCAATATCGTTATGGGCTCTTGACTGATGTCCAAGAAGAGCATCTACACCCCAGCCACCATCAAGAAAGACTTTAATCTCCGCATCTATTGCAAATTGAAGAATCTGTTTTACATCAGTTATATTGACCATCTTATAATCTCCACAAATTCCGATTTATCGGTGCAAATATAACAAATCTACAGCAAAAAGATAGGCTTTTTTCTTGTCTTTTACCGCCCATTCTATCAACAATACTTTTGCCGTATCAAACAGCAAAAGATATGATAGATACAACAGCACTCACAGCACTAATTACAGCGTTCCGTGCCGAGGTAACACAGAACAGCATTTCCCCCGAAAAGGTTGGTGGCATACTTCAGAGCATAGTAAATGTTCTATCCACATCTGTCGCCGAGAATGATATAAAAGATTTTACATCAATTCGTGAAGCGTTGAAAAAGGCAACAACAATGTACCTTTCACTAACGCAGGGTACATCGGATAGAAATCACGTTTATTTGACTCCGACATTACTTAATGCCACCACAGGCGAGAAGTACACCAACGCGGACAGCATACGCATACAGCAAGCCACCACAGAGCGTGCCGGCGCAATGCGTGCCCAGCAGGTGATCGACCTCAATGCAGCAAAGAAGAATATCGGTGAGCTTCAGGATGATATAAACAGAATCGACACACTCATTAGCGAAATAGAATCCTCAATCGAAGTAATCTCAAGCGATATTCTCGCTATCAAAGACAGTGTATGTTTGACAGTCGAGGTCAAAGGCCGTTTCCTTACCGTGCAGGGAGCAGAGCCACTTCTTGCCAGGAATATGCAACCTTATCTTTTCCGTCTCACCAAGAAAGCCAACCGAAAGAGATACACCGACAGTTCCGGGCAGAAAGTAAAGAAAAAGAACATCACTCGTAAAGGCTGGCACCTTATGGGCGACCGTGATACACTCAAAATGGATCGTACCACAGGAGAAATCTCAATCAACACCACAGTACACGGCAACGACAAGCGAGAGCCGAGTTACTCTTTCCACCCAATGGATTTTATCAAAATCTCCACCGACAAGAAAGGTCATAAGCAGGTAGCCTATGGCAAACGCCTTATCTCGCTATGGAATGGCGAGGAAAATTGTGAGAGAAAAGTGGAGCTTAAATACGGCATTGCCTTCGGCTTCCGCAACAGAAGAGACGGTATGCCTACAGAACTGCTATACAGCAACATTGCCGAGTTCAACATTATCTACAATCCAAAGGATAAGAATTGGAGCTTTGGCAAATAAAAAAGGGATAGCAGAGCTACCCCTGAAACAGCTCGCGATAGCAGAGCCACCACGCTTAATGTAAGAGATAGCAGAGCCACCTCATAACATCAGCAAAGATATATCACCTTGATTTAACCCCAAAAGACAACATATTATGACCAAAGAAACCCAAAACACAATTATGGTCTGCACCGCAGTCGGTATGCTCCTCGTCGGTGTAGCCCTCAACATTGCAGGATTCATAGTACCGCCCACAGGCGAAATCTCCGACAG
>JAFZFM010000193.1 GCA_017555865.1 Bacteroidaceae bacterium | reverse complement strand
TTATAAACATGGTCACAGGACATCGTAAACTTGCGATGACATCGGCTACTCCGGGAAAGACATTGCTTATAAATCACTTTATTGTCAACGACGAGTGGTATCTTGTCGATTTGCCGGGATATGGCTATGCAAAGAGAAGCAAGTCGCAGAATGAACAGCTGGAACATATAATTTCGAATTATGTCCTGAACCGTGAGACCATGACATTGCTGTTTGTTCTCATCGACTGCCGTCACGAACCTCAAAAGATTGACCTTGAATTCTTCCAGTGGCTTGGCGAGAACGGTGTCCCTTTCTCCATAATATTCACAAAGGCCGACAAATTGACAAAAACGGCTCTCTCTTCAAATATCGCGGCATACAAGAAACGTCTGCTTGAGGATTGGGAAGAGCTGCCGCCGGTGTTTATAACATCTTCGGAAACCGGCTTGGGTCGCGAGGATCTCCTGC
The DNA here is from genome assembly GCA_017555865.1 of Bacteroidaceae bacterium. Taxonomy (GTDB): domain Bacteria; phylum Bacteroidota; class Bacteroidia; order Bacteroidales; family Bacteroidaceae; genus HGM04593. The sequence continues at coordinate 3,195 of JAFZFM010000193.1, read as the reverse complement.
AGTACATTGAGCAGATAAATACTACTTTATGATATAAAAAGCAGAAGCATGCGTGCTTCTGCTTTTTTATATTTATACATAATTGCATTTGAAGTGTTGAAAAAATACGCATTTGTATGGAAAAAGGCAAAAATCAGGCACTTAATTCATAAAAATATTTAAAAAAGCTGTATATTTGCAAGAATTTTCGATGTGCAACCGATAAAAGTTCGTGTGACTGCGCGTAAAGTGGTGAAAAAGCCTTGTCGCGTAGCCTCATTTTTGTGTTGCTTTTTGTCATAAAAAAGAATTCATAAATATAAAAATGAGAAGAAAAGTATTCTTGCTGTTGGCGTTTCTGTGCATGATGGCCGTGCAGGCAACTTTTGCCCAATCTTTCTCGGTTAAAGGTAGAGTCACATCTATCGAAGACGGTGAGGGAATGATAAGCCTTACTATCATGCAGAAAGGAACAGCAAATGGCGTGGTTACCGATTTTGACGGAAACTACGACATTAAGATCAATGGTGTAAGTGAAGCTACATTGGTGTTTACCTATGTGGGTTATGAAACACAGGAGCATGTGGTTACGGCTGCAACAAAGGAACTGAATGTAGTTATGGAACCTGAACAGGTTGCCATGGAAGAGGTTGTTGTTGTTGCATACGGTGTGCGTAAGAAGGGAACAATCGCCGGTTCTGTATCTACGGTAAAGGCCGAGAAGTTGGAAAACATCCCAGCCGGTGGTTTTGACCAGGCATTGCAGGGTCTTACACCGGGTATGACGGTCATCTCGAACTCGGGAGAGCCCAGCAAGGCTGCTACGTTCCAGATACGTGGTACCAACTCCATCAATTCGGGAACATCTCCGTTGTTTATTCTTGATGGTGTTCCCATCACAAGTGCCGATTTCAATGCTATCAGTCCTAATGATATCGAGTCGATAAATGTCTTGAAGGATGCTTCTTCAACATCAATTTATGGTGCGCGTGCCGCGAATGGTGTGGTGGTGATTACTACAAAACGTGGAACATCAACCGAGAAGGTCGATATCACTTTCCGTACTCAGCAAGGTTTTTCGAATCTGGCTCATGGAAACTGGAATCTTATGAATACGACCGAGCGTATTCAGTTCGAGAAGGAGATTGGTCTTGATTATGGCCAGGATTATGAATTGCTGGGTCAGACCGATGTCAATTGGCTCGATGTGGTATTTAATGACAGGGCAAGACTCCAAAGTTATGACCTCTCTATCAGCCATGCAACCGACAAGGTCAACTATTTCGTTTCAGGCGGTTTGTACGACCAGCAGGGTATAGCCCAAGGTTCTACATTCCTCAGATACAATATGCGTGCCAATGCTGATGTGCGTGTCGCACCCTGGCTGAAGTTGGGTACGAACACAATGTTCACATATGAGGAGGTACAGCAGGCCGATGATGGCGAATATGCATTGTACACTCCAATTTCGGCTTGTCGATTCATGTTGCCTTACTGGAATCCTTATAAAGAGGATGGCTCGTTGGCAAAGACCGAGGACGGCAGCTGGACAGGAACAACATACAATCCGCTTGTGTGGATGGACAACAATCCTTTGGTAAACAAGAAGTATAAGGCTTTGAGTGTCTTCTATGCCGAGGCTACACCAATAAGAAACCTTACTCTCCGTACCCAGTTCGGTGTCGATTATACGCAGTCGACAGCCGACATGAAATCGTACCCGAGTTTTATTGGCAACAATGGTGTCGGAGCTGCCGGCCGCAGTTCTTATACCACTGCCAACCTCACCATAACAAACACCATAAATTATAAATTCGATATCAACCGTTGGCATCAGTTCAATGTCATGATAGGTCAAGAGGGCGTTGATTACCGTTCCGAAGGTTTCCAGATTGTGACGACAGGTCAGAACAATGATGCTTTCACGCAACTGTTGTCGGGAACGAGAGCCTCTTCGTGGTCCAACTCTTCTTCGAGCCATGCATATCTCTCTTTCTTTGCCCGCGGTGAGTATAACTTCAACGAACGCTATTATGCGGATTTCTCGTTGCGTACCGATGCTTCGTCACGTTTCGGTAAGGAAGGACGTTGGGCTACATTCTGGTCGGTTGGTTTCATGTGGAACATGCGTAAGGAGAAATTCATGCAAAAGGCCAAATGGGTGACAAATGCCCAGATAGCTCTGAGTACAGGTACTTCGGGTAACTCTTCTATCCCTGACTATGACCACTTGGCTCTTGTGGGCAGCGGCGCGAACTATGTGGGCAGTGCCGGTATAGCTCCAATGTCACAGGGTAATGAAAAGCTTGGCTGGGAGCAGTTGTGGACATCAAATATTGCATTGCACTTCGGTTTCTTCAACCGTATAAATGCGGATATAGAGATTTACTATAAGGAGACCACCAATATGCTTATGCTTGTTCCGCAGTCTTATGTGAACAATGGCTTTGGAACGCGCTGGGACAATGTAGGTGCAATGATCAATACTGGTGCCGAGGCCTCTTTGTCGTTCGATGTACTTCGTATAAAGGACTTTGCATGGAATATCAATACCAATGCAAGTTATAACTATAACGAGATTACGGAACTTTACAACGGCCTTGACGAGTACGAGATGTCGGGAACATCTACAAAGCTCAGAGTTGGTCATTCGGTAGGTGAATTCTATATCAACCGTTATGCGGGTGTCAATCCGGCGAACGGTGATGCTCTTTGGCTTGACAAGGATGGAAATATCACAAACGAGTTCCGCGAAGAAGATAAGGTCTATGTGGGCAAGAACTTCAATGCTCCATGGCAGGGCGGTTTCGGTACGTCACTTATGTATAAAGGTATCTCGCTCTCTGCCAATTTCAGTTGGGTTGCCGATCGCTGGATGTTCAACAACGACCGTTTCTTTGAGGAGAGCAACGGACTTTACTCGGGATACAATCAATCGAAGCGTCTGTTGTACAACCGTTGGAAAGAGCCTGGGGATATCGCCGACATTCCAAGATATGGCGTTACACCGAAAATGGACTCCCGTTTCCTTGAAGATGCTTCGTTTATGCGACTCAAAAATATGATGTTGAGTTATGACTTCCCTGCACAGTTGCTCAAGAAGAGCCGCTTTATAAACCGTGCACGTGTATATGTCCAGGCTCAGAATCTGTTTACATGGACAAAATTCAGTGGTCTTGATCCTGAATCGTCAAGCAATATATATCAGGCGCAATA
>JAFZFM010000192.1 GCA_017555865.1 Bacteroidaceae bacterium | reverse complement strand
TCTTGCTTTCCCAGAACCTGATGTATTTTTCTGCGACCTTGACGGGGTTGTGGTGCTTATTTATGAACGCGATGCTCTCTTTCTGCATTTCTGCAATTCTGTTATGGTTGTCTATAATCCATTTGAGTTTGTTGTAAACATCTTCTTTGCTGGGAGTGACGTTTATCATAGGTCGTAGTTCTCTTTCGTTAAGCATGGCGTAGCACTCTTCTTCTGCGCCGCCGACAACGATTTTGCCGTTTGACATGGCGAGCAGTGCATTCATGCCTGGCGAGTATCCGTATAGTTGATCCAGAACTACGTCGCATTCTTCTATCATTTTTGTATACTCTTCAAAAGGAATGTTTTCGGCTTTGAGTATTTCACACTTGTCGGGGAAATCTTTCTTGATCTGTTTCAGGGCCTTTAGCATTATGTCTGTTCCCTTGTATACGCTTCGGCTTTTTTGGATACCGATGAAAAAGCGTATCTTGCGTTCTTCTGTATAAAAATCTCTCTTTATGCTGACATCGCAGGGAATCGGGAGTGGTATATATGCGAGTTTGTTGCTGTGTTGTTCGGCGTATGCGGTGTGATATTCATACATGCCTGCAATAATTCCGTTGCAATCTTCTGCTATTTTGTGGTTTAGTCTTGCCTTGGCGCTATCTTGCCAATCCTTCTTTTGTTCAAGGGTGTAATTGTTGGCGATAGGGGATTTGCCAATGTTGAAATCTGAATAACGGAAAGTGTATGGGGTTCTGGTGCATGCTTCTACCCAATATGCATCCATACCGAATGCTCCCAAAAAAACTTTTTTATTGTGTTTTTTGAGGTATTTGTATATTGGTGCTATACGTTCGGCCTTAATCTCAAGGAACATTGGGTTTATCAATTGGACAACATCGTATCCGCGCAGCCTGGGCAATAGTGTGTATAGCTTAAGCAAGTATAGTATTCCTTGTATCTTGCTTTGGGAACTGCGTGTGAGTGATATGTCGCGTTTATAGTTCTTCCAAAAATCACCGTTGCTGAGAACGCATACCTTGTGCCCAAGGCTACGCAAGCCTTCGGCTAAAGTCCAGTGTACGTTACTGTATTCTCCTATAAGCAGAATTTTCATCTTTTCAGTGGTTTCTTTTTGGGTGTTATCATGCGAAGTAGTGAAAGTCCCTTGCTGCTGTTTGCAAGTGTGCGGAATATTCTGTATTTGGCGGAGTAACCTGCTTTGGGTAGCGGATACAGTGTTAACGGAGAAAGTGTCGTGTGGCACTCCTCCTCTATGTCTTTGGCACTCATGCCGGCGTAAAGCATGTTTAGTATGGCATCTACGGTTAACATGCTTAATTTGCGACCAAGAGCCTCTTTTTGTATTGTGTTGCTGAGACTCGTGTGGCTGTTGCGGAATTCGCAGATGTGTTTGATTACATCAAAAAGATCTTTTATCCTCTCTTTTTCAAACTCTATTGATTTGTTTGCAGTAGTGGAACCTTCTCTTATGCAATAGCAATATGGTGTTGCGTTGCTTACCACAAGACTTTGCGCATGATAGTGGAGTATAGTGTTGAACTCTTCGTCTTCGTGAAAAGTACCCGTGGGGAATTCTATATTTTTTCTTATAGCCAAATCACGAAGGAAAAAATAACTGCATGGGCTGCCTGAGAGATTGTTGTGTCTCATGAATTCGGCTCCACTTATCGTGTTGCCGAATTTTATGGATTCTTTGTGGTTTGGTACTTTACTGGCAGGTGTGTGTTGTACATGGTAATTGAAGCGCAGGATTTGAGGCTTTTCCTCGCGTAACTTTACAAGACATTGTGCTATGTGATTGTTGGGTAACAGGTAGTCGTCGGCATCAAGGAATTGTATGTATCTGCCTTGTGCCTCTTTTATACCTTTGTTGCGTGCGCCTCCTGGTCCCTGGTGTGTGGCCGCAATGAATCTTATATTGGACGGGTATTGCTCTTCTATCCACATTGGAGGTTCCAGCGAACCATCGTCTATGATTATCGCTTCATACTCGTCGGTTGGCAGTTGTAGTGCTAAAATGCTGTCAATGCAACGTGTGAGTAGTTCTCGGGGTAGGTTGTAGTGAGGTATTATTATCGATAGGAACATGGTTGGGGTCAACAGAGTTTTTTGTGAAACAGTGCGTATATGCGGCTGTGAATGTTTGCTCCGAACAGTGCAAGTGTGGTGTACTTGATCTTGCTTTTCAAGGGCAATTCCATTTTATAAAGCTCTTTAAGTCCTATTTTTGCTCCTTTCAGTAGTTTGCCGGCTTTTTTGTATTCGTCTTTTTTACCATCGGTGCAACGGTACAGGTCGGTGAGGTTGTTTACGCAATGGAAGAGTATATTTTTTGCTTCGTCATGCATTTTGTACTCGTTGACAACCTTGTTGTACAAGTTTGCAAAGTTTCTGTACAGGAAATATTTTGATTTGAAAGAATAGCTGTTCGATATGCTGTTCTCGTTATTGTAGTAGTAGTAGAATCCCGCGTCGGAGTAGTATACGTTGTAACAACCCTCGTAAAGCATGGGGGTTACAAAAGTATCCTCAAAAGTTTCTCCTTCGGGGTAACGTACGAATAGAAAAAGATCGGCTTTGTATATCTTGTTCCATGCAAAGCAATGTTCGTAACCGGCACGTCTTATCCAGTCCGGGAAAATCTTGTCGTTGCCGCTTATCTTTTCGGGCTTGAAAGAGAGTATGCTGCTTTGTGGAGATTCATAGTGTATGACTGCGGGGTATTCAAGAATGTCTATATCGGGGTTTGACATCAGAATTCTCATGTTGTAGTAGTATGTGCCCGAAGCAACAGTATCGTCGCTGTCTACAAATGTTATGTATTCTCCGCGTGCTGCAGCAATACCGGCATTGCGGGCCGATGATAGTCCGCCATTTTTCTTGTGTATAACCCTTACCTTATCGCACTCTTGTGCAAAACGGTCGCACATGGCGCCGCAATTGTCGGGTGATCCGTCGTCTACAAGTATAAGTTCATAGTCTGTGTATGTCTGCTGCAATATGCTTTCGATACAGCGTTGCAGGTGGCGGCGGACTTTGTATACCGGGACTATGATACTTAGTTTCATTGTGTAGCTCTTCTCTTTTTTATTCACTATGCATGACAATTGCGTCGTATGCTGCGATACTGTTCTTACTGCAATTTGTATGCCTTAATATTGCAAAGATAATAAATAAGTGGAAACATTCCCGATAAAAAGGGCAATTTTTATAACTTGTTTTTATTTGTTTTCAAGAGTTTTTTTCTTTTGCCCTATTTTCAACGCTTGTGTCGGTATAATTCGCTGTTTTTTTTGTATCTTCGCAAAATAATGTATAATATGGCTCAGTGTTTTTAAGGGCTTTTTCTATATGCCGCAGAGGCTTTTCTAATGAATAGGGATATAAAGAATAAAGATATAAAAGGAAGCTACAGTCGCACAATCAAATATCTGGGAATATTTGGTGGTGCGCAAGGAATTTCAATGTTCCTTAATCTTGTCCGTAACAAGGTTGCATCAATATTGCTTGGAGCAAACGGGTTGGGACTTATTGCTTTGTATAACCGTACTATACAGATGTTCAGCGATTGTACAAACTTGAGTCTTTCGTTCAGTGCAGTGCGCAGTTTGTCATATGCCTATGAAAATGAGGATGAGGGGACTGTTGAACATTGTGTCAAGGTTATCCGCAGTATCGCATTCCTGACCGGTATTGTTGGAATGTTGCTCTTCTTGATCTGTTCTCCATTGATTGCCAATTGGATTTTTGGCAGATATACATATTACTTGTCGCGTTTTATAATGCTGTCACCTGTTGTGCTGTTTATGGCCGTGTCGGGTGGTGAAATCGCTATATTGAGGGGTACAAGACAATTGAACAAGATTGCGCTTTACTCTTTGTTGACAGCCGTTGCAGGAGTTTTGTTTGCTGTGCCTCTCTACTACATAAGAGGCCTGGGTGGTATCTTTCCGGCAATCTTCATTATTGCTTTTGTGCAGATGGTAGCCTTGCTTAGATTTTCCACAAAAAGATTCTGTTACAGGATTAAACCTTTCTCTATGTCTCTTATATACGAGGGAATAGATATGGTAAAGATGGGTGCCGGCTATATTTATGCTTCAATATTGACTTCATGCTCAATATGGCTTATATGCAAGGCTCTTTCTGAAATAGGTAATGGGGCTGTAACCGGTTTGTTCTCTGCAGGATATGTATTGATAAGCATGTTGCCGTCTGTGCTGTTTGCAGCATTGGATTCCGATTACTATCCCCGCCTGTCTGGAGTGTTCCGCAAGAAGGGTGAGAGGAATGTTATGGTCAATGAGCAAATTGAGGTTCATCTGCTTGTTCAGGCACCGATTATCCTGGGAGTTGTAGTCATTTTGCCACAGTTGTTGCCAATGCTCTATTCTGCAGAATTTTCACCGGCAATCAAAATGACACAGATGGCAATGTTCGGCTTGCTTTTTCACACATTGACCTATCCAATTTCGTTTATGCCGCTATCAAAAGGTGACTCTTTTGTGTTTCTTGTCCAGAAGTCGGCGTATAATATCATGTTTGTGGTGCTTGTTGTGTTGGGCTATCATCAGTACGGACTTCGCGGTATCGGAGTTGCAATGTTTCTGGTACGTGCCATAGATTTAGCTGTGGTATATTTCATATCCAACCGCAAGTATGACTTTGTGCTTTCGTGGAGGGTTGTGAAATTCTTTCTTATAAATCTGCTGCTTTATGCCATAGTCCTTTATACAATATTGAATATGTCCGGTGTCAGGGCATTTGTGGTTGCTGCCGGTTGTGTTGCATGCTCGGGGCTGGTTTCTCTGTATATGCTTGCAAAGCATGAGACATTTTTGTATAAAGTTTATAAACGGTTGTTCCGCAAATAGCGCTATGAAAGGGATGGTTCGTATATTGTTGTTTGTTCTTATATTCATGTCGGCAGTGTTTGATGTGTCGGCTCAGAAGAATGTGGGGTTTGTTGAACCGTTTGACTTCCAGCTGTTGTTGAGTGGTAATTTTGGTGAATTGAGGTCTAATCATTTTCATGCCGGTGTTGATTTCAAGACTCAGGGCGTTGTAGGAAAACCAATCAGATCTGTTTCCGATGGATATATATGTCGTGTCCGAGTGCAGAGCGGAGGTTATGGCCGCGCTTTATATGTAATGCACGATAATGGTTATATGACTGTTTATGGACACTTGCATGCATTTCCTGATGGTGTGGCAAAGAGAGTACGCGATTGCCAATATATGAATGAGACATTCGAAGTGGATTTGGATCTATCTCCTTCCGATTTCCCTGTACGAAAAGGTGAAATTCTGGCGTGGGCTGGTAACAGTGGCTATTCATTTGGGCCTCATCTGCATTTTGAGGTGCGCGACTCAACCGGAAATGAACTTTATGATCCAATGGCCTTTTACAAAACAAAATTGCGCGATACTGTAGCTCCACGTGCCTCTGCGTTTTCGGTTTATCCATTACGTGGTGAGGGAGTAGTTGATGGCAAGGGCGAATCAAAAGTGTGCAAGGTTGTGAATGGCGTTGTGGCAGATTCGCTTGAGGCGTGGGGAATGATTGGCTTTGGTGTCAAGGCACAGGATTACATGAACGATACCCATAACAAATACGGTGTGTATAGTATTAGACTTGTGGTTGATGGTGTTGAACGTTTCTGCAGCAAACTTGCGAATTTTTCTTTCGACGAGAACAGGCTAATCAATGCTTGGGTCGATTATGAAAGGTATATGAACACTGGAGAATGGTACCAGAAAATGTATATTCCAGGTGTTAATCCCTTGCGTGCATTGCAGGTTGACTCTTTGAATGGCGTGATTTGTATTGATGAAGAACGCCCCTATTGCATAGAGTGTCACTTGAGTGATTATCATGACAATACAACGATATATAAATTTATTGTAAACGGAAGGAAAATGCCACAGCCGGAGGCAAAGCCTTATACACATGTGCTGTATCGTGGTGTGGAAAACAATGTGGAGTTCCTTGGTATGAAGTTGTATGTCCCAAAGGGAGAGTTGTTTGAGGATGCTTTTCTTAATATACGTATGAATGGTGATAAAGCATTTTCCGAGTGTTACGATATTGGTGGAATGGCATATCCTCTTTGGCATGGTGGAGAGTTGAGTCTGCGTGTGAATGACTCTCTTGCAGTCCATTCGTCAAAGCTTTACATGAAACGTGTTACAAAAAAAGGAGGATATTCTGTTGGTGGCAAATATGATTGCGGATGGCTTACTGCCGATATAAATATTCTTGGGTGTTACGAGATTGCTGTTGATACGGTGCCGCCCAGAGTTCTTCCAGTAAAGGAGAATGCGTGGGCTCGTAACCGTAGAGTGGTGTTTAGAGTTGCTGACGGACATACTTCAATAAAATCGTTTAAGGGGTATATAGATGGTGAATTCGTTCTGTTTGAATACAGTAGCAAGAATTCCCTTCTCACTCTGGATTTAAAAAAGGAGAGGGTGGCACGCGGAAAACATAAACTGAAAGTTGTGGTGGTTGATGCCTGTGGTAATGAAACTGTTCTTGAAAAAGATTTAAAATATTAATGAATAGCTATGAAAAAGATTTTTTTGACTTTAGCATTTGTGCTGCTTCTTGTGATGACCGGCAGTGCATGTACAAATTTTATCGTAGGTAAAAAAGCCTCGGCCGATGGCTCTGTGTTCATATCATATAGCGCAGATAGCTACGGAATGAGCGGTTATGTGGCTCATTTCCCTGCAGCAGTGTACCCCGAAGGAGCAATGCGTGATATATATGAGTGGGATTCCGGTAAATATCTTGGTCAGATACCGGAGGCTCGACGCACATATAATGTTCTTGGTAATATCAACGAACATCAGGTTGCTATAGCCGAGACAACATTCGGCGGACGTGAGGAACTTGTCGATACAACAGGTATCCTTGATTACGGAAGCCTTATTTACATTGCTTTGCAACGCTCAAAGACAGCTCGTGAAGCTATTGATGTTATGACTTCGCTCGTTGCCGAATATGGATACTGCAGCAGTGGCGAGAGCTTTTCTATAGCCGACCCTAATGAGGCCTGGATTCTTGAGATGGTGGGTAAGGCCGGAAAAGAGAAGGGTGCAGTATGGGTTGCCATACGTATTCCCGATGATTGTATTTCGGCACATGCCAACCAGGCTCGTATACGCAAGTTTGATATGAAGGATAAGGATAATGTTATCTGTTCAAAGGATGTAATCAAGTTTGCACGCAAGATGGGCTATTTCGACGGAAAGGATGCCGATTTTGATTTTGCTGCAGCATATTGCCCTGCTGATTTTGGCGGTTTGCGTTATTGCGATGCGCGTGTATGGAGTTTCTTCAATATGTTTGCCGATGAGGATATGAATAAATATCTTGCGTGGGCGCAGGGTGATGCTACGGCAGAACCAATGCCTTTGTACCTGAAACCTAAAGCTCCTCTTTCATTGCAGGATGTAGAGCGTGGTATGCGTGACCATTACGAGGGTACCCCTTTTGATATAACCGGCGATTTGGGCGCAGGCGCATACAATATGCCATACCGTCCGTCACCACTCAGCTTTACAGTAGACGGCAAAGAGTATTTCAATGAGCGCCCCATATCTACATTCCAGACTGCATTTACATTTGTGGCACAGCTTCGTTCTTATTTGCCCAATGCAATAGGTGGTGTAATGTGGTTTGGTACAGACGATGCTAATATGGTCGTGTTCACTCCAGTTTACTGTTGTGCTACATCTGTTCCCGATTGCTATGCTCAGGAGTATGCCAATCCAGTGGAGTTCTCATGGAAATCTTCATTCTGGATATTCAACTGGGTTTCGAACATGATATATCCCAAGTATTCAATGGTAATCGATGATATGAAATCAGTCCAGGGTGCTCTTGAAAATGAGATATATGAGCAGAGTAAGGCAGTTGAACAGGAGGCGCTTGCTGTTATAAAGTCATCTCCACGTTTGGCTGTTTCAATGTTGACGGAAATGACATGTAACAGTGCAGAGTATGCTCTTGCTGAGTGGAAGAAATTTGGCGAGAAGGTTATTGTCAAATACAACGATTTCGTAATCAAGAGTGAGAAGAACGGTAGAATTGACAGAGGCAATACCGGTTATGGTGGCAAAATAACCCGTCCCGGATATCCTTCGGAGTACTGGAAAAAAGTTGTAGAAGAGACCGGTGACCGCTATCTGATTCCTGCTGCGAAATAATTGCTTGTATGGTAATTTGTAGCTTTGATACGTTTTTATAAGAAATTTAAACAGCTCATAATATAGCATACCATAAATAATTGTTTATATTTGCGCTTGTAAACAGTATATTTGACGAAACTGTTGTTATAGACAACTTTAAAATTACAAAATAATGGATCAGGAATTGATTAAAATGGTGACGGATAAGGCTACAGAGTGGCTTTCTCCCGCTTATGACGAAGAGACACAGAAAGAGGTTCGCGCAATGCTTGAGAACGAGGACAAGACTCCGCTTATCGATGCATTCTACCGCGAACTGGAGTTTGGTACAGGTGGTCTGCGTGGCATTATGGGTGCCGGAAGCAATCGCATGAATATCTATACAGTAGGTAAGGCTACTCAGGGTTTGGCAAACTACCTGAATGAATGTTTCAAAGATAAGGAGCAGATTTCTGTTGTAGTAGGTCATGACTGTCGCAACAACAGCCGTCTGTTTGCCGAAATCTCAGCGAATATTTTCTCGGCCAACGGTATAAAAGTATATCTGTTCGAGGATTTGCGTCCGACACCTGAGATTTCATTTGCAATACGTTACTTAGGCTGTCAGAGTGGTGTGAATATCACTGCAAGCCACAATCCAAAGGAGTATAATGGCTACAAGGCTTATTGGGACGATGGTGCACAAATGCTTTCTCCCCACGATGTAAATACAATCAAGCATGTTGAAAATGTAAAGGTTGAAGATATCAAGTTTACAGGCAATCCTGCTCTTATCGAGGTTATTGGGGAGGCTGTAGACAATGCATTCCTAAACGAGGTTCATACACTTTCAATTGCTCCCGATGTTATTGAGCGCCACAAGGATTTGAAGATTGTTTATACACCAATCCATGGTTGCGGCCGTGTACTTATCCCAGCTTCATTGCGTAAATGGGGCTTCGAGAATATC
>JAFZFM010000191.1 GCA_017555865.1 Bacteroidaceae bacterium | reverse complement strand
GCACAGCTACGCATAAAAATGTCACGACCATATAGAAATAGGAGCCACAATTGTGGCTCCTATTTCTATATGGTCGTGACATTTTTATGCGTAGCTGTGCATTCCGCCAAGAATGAAATTCACTCCAAAATAGGTGATGATTACGGTCAGGAATGCAATGATACAATATGCGTGGAATAGCATAGGGCGTTGCAACAGCTTTATTGAACCTGTGTGTAGCGTTACCGAGTATACAAGCATTGTAATCAGAGCCCATACCTCTTTAGGATCCCATCCCCAGTATCTGCCCCATGAAATGTTGGCCCAAACTGCGCCAATGAAAATTCCGGCTGTCAGCAGGAACACTGCAGGGTAGAGCATTAGCAGGCTTGTGCGTTGCAGTTCTATAATCTCCCTCTCGGCATTCTTGCGCACGGCCTTTGTTATGAAAGCTGCAATGCCGCCAAGCATTGTGAATGCAAACAGTGTATATGAGATCATTATCACTACAACATGAATGCATAGCAATGGTGACTGCAATACAGGCATCAGGGGTGTTATCTGAGGCGTTATCTCGCCCAAACTTGCTACAAGCAGCGCCAGACCGCTGACCATGTAACCAAACGGCTGAACCATCCTTATTCTGCAACCAGCCGACAACGCTGTCAGCAGCATGCTGCACCATGCCATGAACATCATGGTTTCGTGTCCGTTAGACAGGGGCATGTGTCCACCTACATACCAGCGTAGAATAATGAGCATTGATATGTAGACCACTATTACCCATGCGACAATCCTCATTATTTTCTTTACAATGCTTTCGGCTTTACCATTGGCGAGTCCGCTGCAGGAGAGTATGAAAAGGAGTGTTCCCACGACCAGGCATACGATTGCCAGTGGCTTGCTGCTATTGGTATCGTTATATAGCTTTTCTGCATTGAATGCTGTTGCAGATGGTATGCTCTCTCCACCTCTTTTTGTTTGCATACACTTTATATTCTCTGTTACAGCCTTTATGCTTTCGTGGTTGCCGGCAGTTGCCATTATGGCAATAAAGTTCAAGTTCAGATGTCTGGGAATATCATCATTGAATCCATCGGCATATGAGTTCCATACAATCTCCTCGGTTATAGGATTCTTGCGTGGGAAAATTTTGAGCAATGCTCCGCTGGCGAGCATATTTATAACGTTGAACTTTTCATTGGCTGCTACAAAATCATTCAATTCGCTATTGCTCTTTTCATGGAGTGCCTGCTCCAGTTTGTATCCCAGGCTATCTGTAAAGTCGGCAAGTGATGCGTAGTTACCTTCAATGTCCAGAACCTTTCTCACCTCGCTGCTCTTTATCTCAATCATAGGCTCATGCTCCCACTCGTCATAGAAGAACAACCATCCGCAAAGAACCTGTTCTGCTGTGTATTCCTTGTAGCTTCTCTTTCCATAAATCTTAGCGGTGAAGTCTATGGCAAGTGTCTGCAAGGGGCATATACGGTTGTTGTGCTGAACATGGACATCGCAGAAGATTTCGGCAATATCTGCCGGGAGTGTACGTGGTTTCTCCTCGGCACTTGCTGTTGTTGCTGCAACAAGCATAATAAGCACCATTGCGCTCTCCCTTGCATGCTTTGTAACTTTGTGCAAGGTGTTACGGAAACGGCTGTTGCGCTGTACAAAGAACAGCAGCATTGAGAACAGCAACAAAACATATCCGGCATATGTGATTCCTACTCCCCAAGGGTCGTATGTTATTGAGAGTGAAGTTCCTTTCTCGTCGTTGTCGTACCCTGCTTGATAGAACCTGTAGCCTCTGTGCTTGAATATGTTGTTCATTGATACGGAACCTTCAATACGCTCATTGTCATAGATTACTATCGAACTGATAAAGTCCATTGGTGCTGTAGTTCCCGCGTGACGTTTTACAGTGAAACTGTCCAGCGATATGCTGAAGGGGAATTTCTCTTCGGTGTTTTCGCTTGATACATACTCGTTCGTGTATTCTCCCTCGCGCAGATGAATCTGTCCACGTTTGCCTGTTGTGTGTGTGACAAGTGCTCCAATCAGTATAACAGCAAATGCCAAATGAATACATAAGGTTGCCGGTCGCTTGTGCAGTTTGCGTTGCAGTATATATATGATTGCCGAACTGCAGCCGGCTGTCCATAGTGCAATCATCCACTCGGCAACGTAGATATTTTCTATAGAATATGCCGTACCGTGCAGTTTTTCCACAATTGTGGCAGTAACAAGTGCGGCTGTTATTATTGCGAACAGTGCAAATGATATGTATTTGAATATTCCCCCCTTTTTCATCTCAGTAAATCTGTATCAATTTGCAAATATAGCTAATGACCGGTAAAATATCAAAGCTATATAACAGATATCGTTCATTTGTTGTTACCTTTGCGCCATATACACAAAACAGATAATGATATGAAAAAGATACTTGTAATCAACGGTCCTAACCTGAATCTTCTTGGGTTACGTGAGCCGGAACTTTATGGTGCAAGGAATTTTGCAGCATTGCAGGCTTACATAATTGATTGTGCTGCCACTCTTGGAGTGCAGGTCGAGTTGTTCCAGTCGAACCACGAGGGTGTTATTGTGGATAAGATTCAGGCTGCATACGGTGTATTCGACGGTATTCTTATAAACCCTGCCGCGTACACCCACACAAGTGTTGCCATACTCGATGCCCTTAAGGCTGTAGCTATCCCGACAGCCGAGGTACACCTTACCGACATCGCCACACGCGAGGATTTCAGAAAATTCTCTTTTGTGTCGCTCTATGCCCAAAAGACAATCTGCGGCAAAGGATTCGACGGCTATAAGGAGGGATTGGAGTTCTTGGCTGCGCTATGAGTCCAAAACAGTTCCTGCGCGATTGGTCGTTGCCCATTGCAATGGCCGGTGGAGTTGTGATGTACTTCCTGTACACATCAATTCCGCTGTTCAATTGTACCCATGTTCTTGTGTCGTCTGCCTTGCAGATAATTCAACCGGGACTTATATTCGCCATGCTTTTTGTAACATTCTGCAAGGTGCGTGTATATGAATTGAAGCCGGCACGTTGGCATTTCTGGTTGCTGGGCTTTCAACTACTTGCCTTCATTGCAATCTCTTTGTCAATAGCCTTTATACCCGGAATTTCGCCATCGCTGAAGGCTCTGCTCGAGGCTGCAATGCTTTGCTTGCTTTGTCCTACTGCTACTGCAGCTGCTGTAATCACCGCCAAGTTGGGAGGCAACTCCGCTTCGCTAATCTCTTATACAATGCAGATAAATATAGCGGTAGCGGTTATTGCTCCACTGTTTCTTGCACTCTCCCATCCTGTAGAGGGTATGTCACTTGCCTCCTCATTCCTGCTTATAATGGCAAAGGTATTTCCACTGCTGCTTTTTCCGCTTGTATGTGCCGAACTGTTGCGTAAGATGTTGCCACGTGTACATGTGATATTTGTTACAAAAGGGCGCAATTTGCCCTTCTATCTTTGGTTAGTGGCACTTTCTCTGGCAATAGCAATGACTACACGTGCCATTGTACATTCAAACCTCTCCCTGTCGGTAATGGCGGGCATAGCCTTTATGTCGCTTGTGTGCTGCCTGTTGCAGTTTGCTTTTGGCCGTTTTGTGGGTCGTCGTTATGGCGAGGTTATTGCAGCAGGGCAGTCACTCGGGCAAAAGAACACTGTATTTGCTATTTGGTTTGCCTGCACATTCTTAACCCCGGTAACAGCTATTGCCGGCGGTTTCTATTCGCTTTGGCACAATCTTGTGAACACCTGGCAACTGTACCGTAAGAATCATAACAAATAAGGTTGACAAAAATAGCTCTTTTAATTTAACCTCATGACAAAAGTGGGTGGTCCAAAAGAAATGGACCACCCACTTTTGTCAAGTAATCGGTTACTTATCTCTTTACAAACTTGAAGTTCTTGAAGTAAACCTGCTGCTCAGTACCGCTGATGTTGGTAATGCGCAGTGCGCTTGCTGTCATGCCGCCCAGTTCGTTGCCTGTGTGGATAACAGGGTCGTTCTCGCTGTAGTGGAGCAGTGAAACCTCGCGCCATGTGCCGTTTACAAGCAGTTCGAGCTTGAAGTTCTTTGCAACACCGGGAACGCCAAAGTTGAAGTCCATTCCCTGGAATGTGATGGCGCGGTCACCTTCAATGACAAACTCACCACCATCCTGCCAGTTGATTACCTCGAGTGCCGAAGCTACTGTAACATCGCTGCCACGAACGCTCACGGGGAGTAGTGCAAGCTGCTTCACAGTTGATTTAATCTTGAATGGGTTGTAGTCGGCTGCTGTGTCAAAGTCTGTTCCGTTAATCTCGTTATAGCGTGCTGTAGCCTTTGCAAAGAGTGTCTGCAATGTGGGGAGCAGAACCTTTGTGCCAAGCTTTGTACCGGTCTGGTATGGGTGAAGCATAGACTTGTCGTTCTCGTTGTTGTACATCTGCTTCTGGATAGAGCGTGCCTGTGCATAAAGGTTTTCAAAGTTCTGGAAAGAGTACTCCTTTGTCTTCTTTCCGGCAACCTCCATCATCTTGCATACAACGTTACCATAGTCGGCAAGCAGTTTACCCTGCTGCAACCAAGGGCGCAACTCGTGGATAAGCTGTGGGTTCTTCTCGTCTACAAGCAAAAGGTCGCAGGCAAGTTTCAGCTCTTGGCATCTTTGTGCAAGAACCTCTACAGCGCCCATGTGGCCTTCAACAGCTTCTTGTGCAGTCTGCTTCAGCTCATCACCCTCTTCGCGACGGAATCCGTGACCGTTGGGGCCCAAATCCTTGTTGTAGAGAGCGAATGTGCGCAGTGCCTGGTGGTTGCTTGGCAGAATAGAGCGAAGGCTCTTCTCCCAGTTGCTGTTGTAGTCATACTCCTGCATGTTCCAGCAGTAGTCGGCAATACCGTAGAGCGAAATCTTCGAGGTCTCGGCATACTCCATTGGGTTGCTCACAAAACCCGAGACATCGGTCGCAATGTCAAGGCCGTTGCCGTATGCGGGGCCCATGAGCATGTGATCGCGTACAAAGTCGTTTACAGGGAAGTTCAACCATATATAACCCTTGCGTTCTATGCGCTCGTTAATCCACTCCATAGTGGGTTTGTCAATGCATGCAACAACTGAGTTACCAGTCCACATTACCTCTATACCCTTGTTCAGGTTCTTGCCAAGAGTGCGCAAGTAGCCTTTCTCCTCGTTTGCCCAGCCACGGTTGTATTCGGTGGGGCAAAGAATAAGGGGAGCAACATCCTTCTTTACCTGTACAAAGTTATCGTCGATGTAGTTGAGCAGTGCTGCCTGCTTGTCGGCCTTTGCACCCTCGCCCCATATATCGTCGAAGAATACTGCGAATGAGCGCACGCCAAGCTGGTACATAACCTCAAGTTTTGCCATCAGGTAGTCGCGGTCTTCGTCGTTCCACTTGATATCAACGCCCGGGTGAATTGCCCAGTAGAAATTCACGCTGTTCTTCTTCGCAACCTCAACAAGTTCGGCAATGCGGTTTGCCTCGGTCTGTGGGTATGGCTCACGCCATTTGTCGCGGTGCCAGGGGTCATCCTTTGGACCGTAGATATATACATTCATCTTGTTCTTGCCATAGAACTCGAGCTGGCTCTTGCGTGCCTCGTGGCTCCATGGTGTGCCGTAGAAGCCCTCTACTGTACCACGGAAAGCAACGTCGGGCCAGTCGGTGATTGTACAAGTCTCGAGCTTGCCCTCCTTCATCATTCCAAGCAAGGTCTGTACGCCATAATAAAGACCTTTCTCGTCGTTACCGGCAATTACAACCTCCTTCTCGGTCACCTTCATGAAGTAACCTTCGGCCTTTTTGGGAATATACTTCTTGTACTTGCTCACCTTGCTGTCGCCACGTACACCCAATGTCACCTTGAAATCGGCTTTGTTTGCAATCTCGGGCGCAGCTGTTGCCAATGCATCATATATGTGACCACACAGCTTCTTCTCGTTGGCATTAATACTCCATGTTGCAGGTGCTTCAAATATAACACTCTCGGCAGCCTTTGTAACCTCCTGGGGAACAGGGTTCACAAGGTTTACCTGGGCTGTTGCACCCAAACCGGCCATAAGCATAAGGCCGAGAATCAATCTTTTCTTGTTCATATATTATGGTTTAAATTGTTTTATCAGAAATTATACTTCAGCATTGCGCATATACGGTTATTGGTGACATTGTGCGTGTTGCTCATCTTGTATTTGCTGTCGGGCGTGCCGTATGCTACAGTGGTGGCGTTGAATTCTATGCCCACCTGCATTGCGTTGTGCGTGTAGAGGACGCTGGGGGCAATACGCCACATGCTGTCCATATTTTTCTCGCCACGCATGTAGATGTAGATAGGGTCCACAACATCGTCCTCGCAACCAAGGTTCTTTGTATATCCCACGAACCAGCACCATGTGAGGTAGCCCTTTTTCAAAGGCTGTTTGTAGGTGGCGTCAATCCAACCGCCTAAGCTGTTGATTGTGCCATACTCCTGCTCGCCGTTCTCCTTTACCTTTGTAACGGCATAGCCGCTTATCATGCTCATGTGAGCTGCGTTCTGTGCGTATGTGATACGGCTCTTGAAGCCCCAGTTACCCTTCTTGTACGATGCAAAGATTGTGGGAGAGAAACTTGCGAAAAGGTTCTCATAGCACTTGTATGTATATGTGGGGTTGCCGTTTTTGTCCTTGCCGGTAGCAACGTCGGTCGGGTTCAGCGGCGATGTCAATGTGTAGCTCTGGCGTGGTTTCAGGGTAAGGATGTCAATACCTGCGCCTATCATAAAGTTGCCGTTCTTGTACATTGCCTGCAGGTACATTTCCGGAACCGCTGCATTGCGGGCATAGTTGAATGAAGCGCCGTCAGGGCCATACGATGTGTACTGGTATTGGTAGAGTGCTGTAGCTGTCAGTGTCCAGCCTTTGTTCACATAGTTGTAACGCACTTGTGGTGTGCGGCTGAACGGAGTGAACGGGGCACCTGTCTCAAGTGAGAACACATCGGGCATCATGTCGCCCATCATTGGGTGCCATGCCTGTCCCACAAGTACATTATGTTTTTCCCAATCCATCTTTGCGTATGCCTGGCGAATACGCAACACAGTGTTGCTTGTACCGAAACCTGCAAAGTCCGATTCAATCTTTGCCGATGTCTTTGCACCAAGGAACTCTGGGCCTGTGACGTTCAGTCCCAAACGTGTTGTAATACTCAGGAGCAGCATGTTCGGCTGTTCGTTGATGTCCTTGCCTGCTGCGTCAAGGAGTTCATCCTTTGGCATGTAGTAGAACTGCTCGCTGTTCGATGTAAGGCTCTCGCGTGTGTCGAAACAAGCGTAGTTACGAATGAAACCATAAAGTTTTACCGATGGTTTCTCCTGTGCCGATAGGCCTCCTGCAAAAAGGCCCATAATCATAGCAATCAATAATCCCTTTTTCATATAAAATTGAGTTTTGTTAGTTTTTGTGTTTAATTGAAGAATCCGCTCTTTCCAACGACAATAATAAGCATATAGCCTATTACAAGCGAGATTGTGCCAATGAGTATTCCGGTTGTGAACATCTGCTTGGTCTTTATAAGTCCGGTAGAGTAGGCTATGGCGTTAGGCGGTGTGCTAATGGGCAGTGCCATGGCAAACGAAGCAGCCATTGCCACACCAATGAGCAGTGTTCCAATACCGCCGTATGCTCCCAACGGGCCCTCCATGCCTTTACCCACTGCAACCATAATAGGTACCATCAGGGCTGTAGCTGCCGAATTCGAGATGAACTGCGACAGCAACCAGCATACAAGGCCACCGCCAACCATTATGGCTATGGGCCAGTTCGCCAGAATCTCAAAAGGAATTGCCTGTACCAGAACGTTTGCAAGGCCGGTCTTTGACATTCCCTCGCCAAGAGCAAAACCACCGGCAACCATCCACAGACAAGCCCAGTCGATATCCTTAAGGTCGCTCGACTTTATTATTCGTGTAATGGCAAATATACCTATAGGAACAAGTGCCACAACGTATGAGTTTATGCCTGTAAACTTCTCGAACATCCATAGCAGAATTGTTATAGCCAATGTGGCATATATCACGTATGTTCTCCATCCCTTCTTGGCTCCACCCATAATGTGCATGTTCACCTTCTTTGCTGTGAACGGATATAGGAATCTCAGCAATAGCCATGATATTACAAGTATGGCAAGCATAAGCGGAGTCATAACCATCGTCCACTCGCCAAAATCAACACCAAGTTCCAATTCTCCGTTGATGTATTGTAGTGCTATGCCGTTAGGTGGTGTGCCGATAGGGGTAGCAAGTCCGCCAATGTTTGCACCAATGGGAATAGCCAATGCTAGTGCTGCAGTTCCTTTTTCGTTTGCCGGCAACTGGCGCAGAACCGGTGCAAGGAATGTCAACATCATGGCAGCAGTCGCTGTATTGCTCACGAACATTGAGAACACAGCCGTAACAAGCATGAAACCGAACAGCACCACGCTTGGCCTTGAACCAAAAGGCTTCAGCATGGCGCGCGCCATACTAATGTCGATACCGCTCTTTGAGGCAACAAGCGCAAGAATGAATCCTCCCATGAACAGCATTACCGTTGGGTTGGCAAACGTGTTCATTATATCCTTGTAGCTCATAAGCCCCTCATGCCCCTCTACAAGCGGCGAAATGCCACTGTTCGATATTGTGAGCAGCATAATGACAATAATGAGCAGGGATGTTGTCCATGCCGGCACAGCCTCGATAATCCACATGAGTGCAGCCCAGACAAAAATCGCAACCATGCGTTGCTGCATTGGGCTAAAGGCGCTAATGCCAAAGGCGTCGAGTGGTAGAAGCGCTATCACAAGCGCAATAAGCGATATCAGGCTTACTTTGATATATCTGTTGTAACGGCGTATCAGTCGCCATATCTTTCCAAGAGTAGAGCGTTGTTCCATGCAGAGTTTTCCTTAAAAAAACAAAAAAATCAAATATTGGTGCTAATATAATCCAAACAATTTGAACAATCAAAAAAAGCTTACTGTTTTGTTGTAGGTGGTTCAAATTTCAAAACTTAAAGAATGTTATTTATGCCGCATTTCCAAAATCAGCAATTATATTTGTGCAACATTTATAAACAAAAAGAAAAAACTGAGATACTATGGCAACTATCCATTTGACAAAAGAACAGTTCATGGCACAGGTCTATGACTATAAATCACATCCCGGAAGTTTCAAATTCCTTGGCAAACGCCCTGCGCTCATCGATTTCTACGCAGCATGGTGCGGTCCTTGTAAAATGCTCTCTCCGGTGCTCGAGGAACTATCCAACGAGTATGCAGGCAAGGTCGATATCTACAAGATAAATGTTGAAGAAGAGGAGGAACTTGCAATGATGTTCGATATACGTTCAATCCCTACACTGTTCTTCATTCCGCTCGACGGCAACATACAACGCTCCCAGGGGGCTATGGGCAAACCACAGTTGAAGGATGCTATCGAGAGAATCCTGCTGTAAGTGTTGCACGACTTGAAAGTGTATTGTATAAAAAACGAATGGTGACCGCGGGTCACCATTCGTTTTTTACTCTTTTGCAATTATATTGGCAGGGTTTACCTTCATCACAGCCCGTATGTGCTTTCCAACAATCAGCAGAATTACAAGGGAGATGACAAGGGTTGCATATACAATGGGCAGCAGTGCCGAATTTAAATCACAGAGTGCCCCAAAGGCTACAAAAAGCAGTTCGTTGAATAATATTATCAGCGGAATGCTCACAATGCAGGCTATGGCAATGAACCGGATATAGAGTCTGCCGAATATGCGGACAATATCCTTTCTCTTAGCACCATGAACCTTGCGGACGGCAACCTCCTTCTGACGTGAGCGGGTATCAAGGGAAATGCTGCTCCAGACACCCATGAGGCATATCACAAAGCATATTCCTGATAGAAACCATGCTCCGTGCTGTATGTTTATGAATAGCGAAGCATCATCGGTCAATGTCTTGTGCAGGTTCTTTACAGTGGGCTCGACTACAGTGGGGTTTATCTCCTTCATCGCCATCTCAAGCTCGGCAAAGACCTCGTCATACATTCCCTCTTCGGGTTCAATGATATAGTTCTTTATGGTGCTATGTCTTGTGTTCTCCATAATTATTACCATCTTTTGAACATCGAAGATATCGTATTCCGCCACATACGGCAAGGTGGGGAATGTACCTCCTATAGGCAGTGTAGGTGTATTCTCTATAGTCAAAGTGCCGTTTGCTGTAAGCCCGCGCTTTTCATACGCACTATATAAACTCTCACTCAACAGAATACAGTTCTTGCGCTCTTTCTCCGGTACAAGCCATCTTATCGGGTGTTCCCAAAAACTAAAATAGGCTGTATCGCTCAAAAAGGTCGCGTTCAGATATTCGCCAAAGCCATCTTCCGGAGCCTCGGAAATGACACTCGCTTCTTCGCTGAATTCAATGCATCTACGTATGTTTTTTGCCTTGTGGTGCAGATATTCATCGATCTTCTCAATATCATCGTGACTATTTGGTTCTAAGATTATGCACTCGGCATAGTGGTCGTTGTTGTCGGGAATATTCATCATCACCATTATATTCCCGATATATTGTGTAAGCGCGAGCGTACAACCGATAAAGAGCATGCACACGGTAACCTGTAACCCAAGTATGCTGTTGCGCAGAACGTGTCGGTTGCTGCGGTGCATTGCTGCTGCCATGCTTTGTTGTGGGTTGCACATGCGGCGTAGGGTAGTAAAAACAGAGACTATTGCAATAAGTGCAACGACGGCTGTTATTATGCATATAGAGAGTTCAATGCCCTCGAATTTCCAACCGAACTCCTTCAATATCATATCCAGGTGCTCCAGAGTAAAATCCTTTATCCATTGCGCAAGCAGTATTGCAGCAATGAATGAGGCCAGTAGTGTCATTGCTATCTCGGTGAAGAACAGTATCAAAAGGTTTTTGCGTGTTGCGCCGTGTGAGCGTCTTAACGCCACCTCGCGGCTGCGCATGCGAAACAACTGTAGCTGCATTTTCAGGTATCCTGTCAGCGCAGCCAACAGTATAAGTGAACTAATGAGATACACAATAGTGCGTGTCATGTTCCGGCTTGAACTTGCTTCACTTATGTAATCCTTCATTGAAGAGACCTTGCTCATAATGCCAAAGGGGGCAAGGCGTCTGTTTGCCTCCTCCTCAATCTGTTCTGTCATGAACCTCTCCTTGCAAACAAGGTGGTATTGGTACAGTTGGCTTTCGTAGGAGAAACTGTCATTCCTTGGGCATATCAATGCCACGTTGCTGACATCGTCGGCCAAGGACTCATGCTTGTATACATCGCGTATGATAAATGGTTCAACAGTCTGTGTTGTCAGCAGATGGACCGATGTTCCCACAGGGTTCTTGTCGCCGAAAACAAGGCTCGACTGATATTCGCTCAACACAATCTCTCCTTCGTTCAGCACTGGTATGACATCGCCGGTCAGCGCCGAGTGTATGCCGTTGTGGTTGTAATAGCCTTCATCTACAAGGAAAAACGAAAAATCGACATTGCGCTCGCTCTTGTCGGGCAGTACAAAGGTCATCGTACTTATCAGCCAGAACGGGCTTCTGAAATGTACTTCCTCTACGCCCGGCAGGCTTGCGACATCAAGTGCTTTCTGGGCATCCTTGTTCAGTAGACTATGCCGGTGGTCTGGGGTTTCAAACTCAATCACGTATGTGCGGCTGTAGTGCGGTTGGTCGCAAATTGCCGGTGCCGCAAGGTGTTTCATCACAAAGTGTGTGCAGGCAAGTGTGGTCATGCCCACTGCAAGCGCCACAACACTAAGTGTGTTCTGTAGCTTGTACTTGGTGAGGTTGCGCCATGCGAGTGTTATGTTGTGTAGTATCATTGTATTGTAATTTTTATTTAATGGGTTTTTTCGCTTTGCTCAAAATGACAACAACACGTGTCTGTCATACTGAACGCAGTGAAGTATCTTTAAGGGGTTGCAATATCTTCAATTCTTGATCACGGTTGTCGGAGTTTCAATGAAACATGCACGCACCTTTCTTGCAACAACAGCCATGACAACAGCCAAAATAGCTATTGTAATGCCTAATGCCGGTAGCCAACCGAGTGTTATGTGGTCGCTGTAAGTCTGCAGCCACAGCGTCATAAGCCAATATCCAATGCACAGTGCAATTATGGTTCCCAATGCTGTAATTGTGATGTATGTCTTTAGTGTGCTGCGGAAACAGTGCCTGTAGTATGCTCCAAAAACGCGTCGTATGGCAAGTGAACGTCTGCGTCGCTGCAGGTCGGCGCTTACAAGGGTGAGCAATCCGAACAGAGCTATTCCAAATCCTATTAGCGAGAGAATGGAGTAGAGATAGAGGTAGTTCTGCTCTGCTCTGTAGTAATCGGAAACCATTCCGCCATAACTTACAATGTTTATACTTCCATCATCGGGGTTCATGTCGCGGCGGCGCAGTACATCCTCCACAGCGGCAAAGGCTTCACCCTCTTTGCCGGGGTAGATACTGAAATAGATAGCTCCGTTGGGGTTATAGTGCATGTGTGGCTGGTAGGCAATCATCTCCGGCTCCATGTGCAGGTCACGAGTACATATATCCAGCGTTCCTATTACTTCACACTCCTGTCTTGAATGTAATTTTATATAGGGGGTATCGGGGGTAACACCATAGTATTTTGCAGCGTTGCTGCTCAACAGTATCTGGTTTGGTTTCCACTTGAATTCCCCGCCTGTGGGTTTCCATAAATGGGGCCGCATCCCGAACATTTTCATTGTTACCTCGTCCAGGACTATCGTTGTGAGTCGCAAATCAAAATCTTCAATATTGTATTGGATACTCCATTGTCTGTCGAATATAGGTGCACATCGGACACAAGTGTCTATTGCAGTGCAGGCATTTATCTCTTGTACCATCTCTGGTATATCTATATAGTAATTCTTTGTCTTGAGTGTGTATATGTTATCAAACTCCACCCCTAGAGCGTCGTTGCTTATATAGTGTATCTGTCTGCCACCTTGCCATACTATAAACATCAACAATACACTTACGCTCACCTGTACTACAGCAAGCGGGTAATTCATGACCGAAAATCTTCCTTGTGGAGCTCCATTGAGTGCACGTTTGTGGCGGTATTTCTGTACAATTACCGGAATTCTGCACATCAGTAGCAATAGGAGTATGAGCAGAAAATATGAGCCGGCAAACCACATTGCAACCTTACTTTTAGGCATCTCCATTCCTTCGAAATAGATGTCGAATGTGAATACCATTATTATGAATGTGCATATACCTATTGCTGCAAACACCAGTAATACCTCGGCATGCAGTCGGCGCAGTGTATCGGCACCGCCGCCACCCAGACTCAACCGCACCCGGTAGTCGGTCCAGCGGCTGTCGGCAGCAGTGTTCAGCAGAGCAAGGTAACTGAAAACGGCCGATACAAGCAGCAGTGTCGAGAGGATTAGGAATATCGTCGGGTAAAATGCCGAATTCCAGTAACTGCCGTTCTTCTCCAGCAGTTCTCCCATGCGCAAAGGAACAGCAGTAAATGCAGAGTAGTTATTGCGCTCAATCTCCTTGAAATGTCTTATGGTTCCATCAAGCACCTCCTGTATGGCTTCAGGTTCTTCTGCCTTTATGAACAGTTCAATACTTTGTGGTGAATATGCCATGTCCAACATGAAGTTTTCGGACTCTACTTCGTGGAAAACCAAAGACGAGAATTTTCTTTCCAGAGCGCTTTCACTATCAGTGCGTATTACACCACATACAGTACAGGTGACGGTCTCTCGGGAGTCGAAATTCAGATATGACACCGTTACACTGTTCCCGACCACATTGCTACTGCCATAAAGTTTCAGTGCACTCTCTTCGGTGAGCACAATCTCGCCCTTGCGTCTTGCACCTGTGCCATGCAGGAATTCATGCTGCAGGACATCGAAGTATCCGGCATTCACCATGGCTACTCCCGAGCTTATGACAGAGTCTGTTACGCCTTTCAGTTCGGTTCTTTGGAAATTCATCAGACCCACCTTTACGTCTGCCGGTGCATGGTCGCGTATGTAGCAGCAGATTGTATCGTGCAGATAATATGTGTAAGGGAATAAATCTCCCGGGCTTGCTCCCTGTACACGGTATATGTCTCGATAGTCGGGTAGGTGATTCTCCTTGTGGGTCATGTGCCACAGCGATGACGCCGAGAATACAAAGGCTGTCAGGGCAAATGATATTATACACACAATAATGGCTGTCTGCCCCTTGTTGTGGCGCAGATGTCTGAATGCCTGCAGTATGTTTATATAGAATAGTTGCATGTCGTTTTTTTACTCTCTTTTACAGTGCTTTTACATTATAGCTCAACTTCCGAAACCACCTCACCGTCAAACAGACGCAGAATACGGTCGGCATAGTTGGCATCGTGCTGTGAGTGTGTTACCATGACAATGGTTGTACCCTCGGCATTGAGCTGTTTCAGCAGTTCCATAACTTCGCGTCCGTGTTTAGAGTCAAGGTTACCGGTAGGCTCATCGGCAAGTATAATTTGTGGATGTGAGATTACTGCACGTGCTATTGCAACTCGCTGCTGCTGTCCGCCCGAGAGCTGCGAGGGGAAATGCTGTGTGCGGTGTGTCATTGCAACACGTTCTATAACCTCCTTCACCTTCTCGCGACGCTCCTTTTTGGGAGTTCCCATGTACAACAGCGGCAGTTCGACATTCTCCTGTACGTTCAGTTCGTCGATAAGGTTGAAACTTTGGAATACAAAACCCAGTTTTCCCTTGCGCAGGTCGGTGCGTTGCTCCTCGTTCATGTGGCTGACATCGGTGCCGTCGAGCATATATGTTCCCTCGGTTGGTGAATCAAGCAGTCCAAGAATGTTCAGCAGTGTCGACTTTCCACAACCCGATGGACCCATGATTGCTACAAACTCACCTTTTTTTACTTCAAGGTCAACGCCCTGCAATGCCCATGTTTCAACTTCGTCAGTCTCAAATACTTTCTTGATGTTCTTAAGAGTAATCATAATTCTGTTTTTTTATTTGGTTTATTTTCTTGTTCCAGTATATTTTTTAGTCCTTCTTTATAATCTCTGCCGGTTCAATGCGGCTTGCAACCCAAATCTTGTGCCATATCGTAAGCAGTGTAACCATAGAGACAATCAGGATACTTGCCAACATATACCCCGCTGTTACCATTAAATCGGCAAGTGTCATAGGGTCGTCATGCCCCATTACCAGATGGTTGAACAGCAGAACCACGGTTGTCGAAACTATAACTACAATGCCGCCGCTTATGCATAACAGGCGAATGTAGTAGCCTCCGAACAGTCTTATTATATCGCGCCTGTGTGCTCCATGTATCTTTCGCAAAGCCACCTCCTTCTCTCTTCTACGGCTCTCAATGGCAATCACCGAATAGACACTTGCTATAATGCAGAGAATGGATACAAACACAATAATGAAGCACAGCTCGCGCATTAGTTCAAACAGCCGTTCGCTCCTGAACCAGCTGTCGTACAGGTTCTCTATTGGCAATGGATTCAAATCTCCCGGGTTTGATTGCGAGTATATATCCAATATATACTCTTTGGTATCACTATATTTTCCGGGCTTTGGGAATATGAGAAAGTTTATGTATCCATGGCAGTTGAAATAGTTGTTATCTACTTCACCCTCATTCTCTATTGCCCAATATGCCCCCCTGTACATATTGTCCTTGTATTCGTTAGGAACCGGCGCATAGCCTATCAGGGTGTATTCCCTGTTGAGATAGAGCTTGCGTGTCTGTCTGTCGGGGCAAGGTTGCAGTTCCCACTTTTCAATATAGTGTTTCTCTTCTTCGCTGCGCACATATATGGCGCACATTCTTGAACGTGTTTCATCATCGGCGGGTCTCTCTGGGAATATCTTCACTCCAAGTTGCTCAAAAATCTTCTCGTCGCTGTAGAAATAGCTATAATAATAGGTTGTTTCGCCGTTGTAGGTATATTCTCCATAATTGTAATAGAGGCTTTCGTCCACGGTGTTGCTTTCGTCGTGCATAATGGTCATATATGAGACTTCGGCAAGGTCGTTCCGTGCATTCATCAGTTTCCTGAAATCAGGAATTCTGTCTATGTTGAAGAAATCTATCAGCATAGTGTTCTTATAGGGTTCCGTATCGACCTCTATAGTGCCTTTTTCCATCTTGTCGAGCCTGTTTATGGCATAGAAAGCTCCGAGTATTGCAAATGTGAGAAGCATTCCCACAATAAGCTGGACGCAGAGTCCTATGCTCTGTCTTGAACGGCGGGGGTGTGTACTCTTTCCCACACGCATGCCCACCGGGCCTTTCAACTGACGGTAAACGGTTATTATTGCCGAGACTATGGTAAACAGCATAGTTATGGCTGTTATCCACATAATGTGTCTCTCAATCATATCGGTATCCAATGTAACGTCCTGTGCCATCTGCATACATAACGGCAGGGCATAGCTGGCAAGAGCGACAGCTATAAACTGTGCGGCAACAAGTGTAAACACAAACACAATTACAATCTCAATGCCTAGCATGCCTATAAGTTGCCGTGGCTTTGCTCCCATAGTGCGGCGCAACGCCATTTCGCGCGAGCGTAGCGAAAACAGTTGCACCTGCATTTTCAGGAATCCGCTTACGCCAATCACAAGTACGCTTGCGCCTATCAACATTAGTATCAACATAATCAGCAGTGTGGCTATATGGTCGCCCAAAAAGAATCCGCTGCCATAACACTCGCAGTCATATTGTTGTGCAAAACCTTGAATCTGCCGCTGAAGGTCTTGTGCCGAGTAGCCTTCGTTTAGCAATACAGTTACCTGGTAGAAGTGTAATAAACCGTCTGCTGCTTCTCCAATTTGTGTTGTACAACGGAAAATGTTCTTGCCGTTGATGTTGGTTCCCATTCTGGAAGATGTGTTCACAACATCACTTATAACCATTGTATCGTTTATGCTGCTGCCACGAGGGTCGGCATCCTTGCCATAGACGATATCCCGCACCTCGTCGCTTATGAGCACCTCGCCTTCGCGCAGTTTGCCTATACGTTCTCCTGTAATGTCCGAGTAGTACAGATTGTTGTTGAAATATAGTGGTGAACATGCGTGGATACTACACAAGAGTTTCTTGGGCAATATGCTGTCATTGAAAGTCATGTTCATCCCAAATGTGGGCATACAATAGAGCACCTCCTTTATTGCAGGGAGTCCGGCATCCATTATACTCTGTACGAATGAGCCTTTGACTGTCTCGCATGTTGAATTATTGTCGCTCTTATCGTCGAAAAACAGCCTTGCTTTGAATGAGTCACACTCTGTTGTATAAATTTCTATGGCTATGCCGCGCAGATACTGAAACGTAATAGTGAAGCACACAACTCCTACAGCAAGACACAGAATAGAAATTATATTCTGCACCTTGTACTTGAGCAGGTTGCGCCACGATGTCTTGATATTGTGTAATAGCATGGTTCTGGTATGTTATTGTATATAAACGTTGTCTGTCGTGTGGTAGTATATCTTCAGTCAATTATAAGTTCCTCGACGTTGCCGAACCTCTCATAGCCGTTTATTATCACACGGTCGCCGGGTTTCAGCCCTTCGGTAATCTCGTACTGTGCAGGGTTCTGTCGTCCAATCACAATATTAACCTTGCGTGCGATGTCTGTACCCTCTTCTATGCGGTAAATCCATCTGCCGCCGCTTTTCTGGTAGAAATCGCCACGGGGAACTATAATGGTCTGTTCGGGTTGTCCCAACTCAATCCTTACGCGGTAGCTCTTTCCAAGGCGTATGTTCTCGGGGATACTGTCGGTGAATACAAGGTCGCTCCCGAACATGCGCTCCTTCACTTCGGGTACAACGCGGCTTATACGGAGCGGAAAGGTGTCCTGTTTCTGTATTACAGTAGCCGGCAGTCCGGCATGTATTCTCTCAACATAGTATTCGCTAATCTGTGTGCACACCTTGTACTGGTCCATAATCTTCAGTTCGCCAATTTTCGACCCCGAAGATACCTGTTGCCCTATAGTCAGGTTCAGGTGTCCCAACTGTCCGTCGCACGGGGCACGCACAATCAGGCCATTCATCCTGTTTTGTGCATTGAGCAGTTTGCGGCTTGCCGCTTCGCGGTCGGCTACAATCATCTCGCGGCGCAATAGTGTGGTTATGGAGTCGTGGCGCAATCTCTCCATCTGCAACTGCAGTTTCCTGTGCTCATGCTTGTAGTCGGCTTCGGCAATGTTCAGTTCGGCACGGCTCTTTATTCCCATGGCAAATTCCTCACGCGTCTGTGTAAGTTTCCTCTCCAGGTTTGCAATCTGGTGTCGCTGTTCAAGAGCCTGCAGCTTCAAGTCAATGCTTCTCTGCTCCATCTGTATCTCCTGTTCGCGCAGGTTACGGCAGGCGGTATTCCACTGTTCGCTCTCCTGTTCAATGGTTCGCAGCAACTCGGGGTTTTCGAGTACAAGTATAGTGTCGCCACGCTGTAGCATTGAACCCTCTTCTCGTACAATGCTCTTGACAAATCCACTCTCTCCTGCATTGAGTTGTATTACCATTATGGGATGGATTATCCCCTCGGTCTCTACAAATTCCATGAATGCGGTCTCCTCGACCTCGGCAATCTTTATAAGTTCTCCCTTTACCCTCTGCCGTACAGGTGAAAGAGCCAGGAAGATAGTGTATGTAATTATTGACAGCAATGCTGTTGCACCTGCAATATACATACGGTACTTTATGTACCAGGGTTTCTGTGGCTTTATTATATCCATAAAAGTTATCGTTGGTTGTTTGCTGTTGGTGTTTGATGTTACAATTCTATAGGCAGTTGCTCTGTGAGTTCGCAATTATGTTGGAAATCGTATCCGGTCATGCTGCGCAGTGTGTAATAAAGCCGCCAGTATGTATTCATTGCATAGAGGTATGAACGTTTTGCCGAATTGCGCTCGGTTACTGCCGTGTTAAGGTCCAGCAATGTGTTCTCTCCCATCACATAAAGACGCATGGCTACATTGTAGCGGTGTTCGGCACGTTGGTTTGTCATGTGCGCAATCTGTACCTTGCGTGCCTGCATATTGAACTGTGAGACAATCTTCTGTATGTTCTTGTGAAAATCTTCCATACCTTGTTCGGCCTGAATGTCAACCAGTTCTTTCTGTGAACGTGCAACGCGTACCTTGCCGCGTCCACGTCCCCAGTCGAGAATTGGCAATGACAGTGTTATGCTTCCATACTCCTGTGTCATTGGTCGCGAGTAGGCCTCGCTCAGTCTGTTTCCTGTCTGCGATAGTCCGAATTGCAGATATATGTCGGCCTTGAGTCCTGAATTTGCCTTGGCATAGGAAAGGCTGCTTTCGGCCTCCTTGCGAATACGCTCATAATAAATAGGGTCGGGGCTGTTCTTGGCTGCAAACTCCATTGCCTTCCCAAGCGGAACTTCAAAGGTAGGTACACTATCGGGCAATATCAGTCTTATATGTATATTCTGGTTCAGTCCCAGGAACGAGCGGAAATCCTGTAGCGACTCTTCGAGCGAAATTTGTGCGTCCATGGCGTTGGTCTCTTCACTCAGGCGACGTATTTCCAGTTGCAGCATTTCGTTCTCAGTTATTGTTCCAATCCTGTAACGGCCCTGTGCCATGCGGTAGAGTGTATCGGCAGCGGCATAGTTGTTGTTTGCCATCTCCATATCGCTCTGTGCTGTAGCAAGGTTGAAAAAGTAGCTGCAGGTGCTGGCCGATACAAGCTCAATCGTTTCGGCATAGCTCTTTTTTGCTTCGGTGTAGCGCAGCGGTTCTATGCGTTTGTCCCATTTCAGGGAGTTGTAACCGAAAAGGCTCTGGCTATATCCTATGGAGATGGGTATGGAACTGAACATGTCGCTCTTGCTCTCCAGTTCACGTAGAAAATCAATACCGCTCTTTATAAAGAATGTTCCGCCTGTGAGGCTGATGTTTTGGTTAATGCTCAAAGACAGGTCTGTACCGAACTGGCTTTGGCGAAGGAAACGCGATGTTCCATCGCCTTGTGTAATCTTGTTGATAACCCTGTTGACGTAGGGCGATGATGTAACACTCACCGATGGCATGTAGTTGGCACAGAAGTACCGGTAGTTCCAGTATTGCGACAGGAACGAGTGGCGTGCACTGCGTGCCGACGGTGATTGCTCCAGGGCAAGGCTTATGGCTTTCGGCAGGTCGAGATATAGCGTGTCTCTGCCCTGTGCGTGCAGTGTTGTCAGCGACAGCAGTACAAGAAGCAGAACTGCAGTGCCGTGTATGATGTTGCGCTGTTGGTAACGTTTGTTGTTCATAGATACATCTACTTGTGTGGTGCTTATACTTTCCCTGTAGCAAAAAGCATGCCAATTGTGTAATGCGTTGTTGCTCAATGAGAAAAGTATAAAATCTCCTCTGTTCGTTTTTGCACAGACTTGTTTGAAATGTGCGTTTCCGCACATCGTGGAAGTGCGTTTCCGCACATTTTGAAAAAGCTGTAGTTGAGAGAGAAAACTAACATTGGGTTGCTATTGTTTTTATTGCTTCTTTGTCTATCTTTGTGCCGTTATGAAATGTAAAGGAACGGTACTTATAGTTGATGACAACGAGGATGTGCTTCTCTCGTTGAACATGGTTTTGCGTCCATGGATAGAGACAATAAGGGTTACACGTGATCCGGAACGTATAATAGAGTTCATGGATTCGTTGAGCCCCGATGTCATATTGCTTGATATGAATTTTACAAAGGATGCAGTGAGTGGTGAAGAGGGTTATATGTGGCTGAACAGGATACTGAAACACGACCCTCAGGCGGTTGTTCTGTTTATAACTGCGTATGTGAGTACCGAAAAGGCGGTAAAGGCCATAAAGGCCGGTGCTGTGGACTTTATACCTAAACCATGGGACAGCAACCGCATTGTTGAGATTGTACGTGAGGCTATCGACTTGCGTTTGTCAAGGGTTGAGGCTGTACGGCAGGTGCAAACTCAATCCAATAGTGCGGTGGGAGGCAAACGTGAATTTATTGGTGAATCGCAACCAATCATGGCTTTGAAGCAACAGATTGCGCGCATTGCTCCTACCGAAGCCAATGTACTCATTACCGGCGACAATGGAACCGGAAAGGATGTTGTTGCCCATGAGATTCACAGGCTCTCCCTGCGCAGTAGCAGACAACTGGTGTGCATTGACATGGGAAGCCTGCCCGAGAACCTTTTCGAAAGTGAACTGTTCGGTTATGAGAAGGGGGCCTTTACAGGTGCCGTATCGGCCAAATCGGGTAGAATAGAAGAGGCCGATGGCGGAACCCTTTTCCTTGACGAAATAGGTAACCTGACTCCGGCATTACAACAGAAACTGCTTACTGTTATCGAGAAACGTCAGATATCAAGAATTGGTTCTACCAAGGTAAAGAATATAAATGTGCGCATAATAGCGGCAACAAATGCTCCGTTGAAAGAGTTGGTGCGTGAGGGTAAATTCCGCGAAGACCTCTACTTCAGGCTCAACACCATCGAGGTGCATGTACCACCGTTGAATACTCGTGGCAACGATATACTGTTATTGGCACGCCATTTCCTCAAATTATATACAGCAAGGTACAATGGCTCGGGCAAGGAGTTGACTGCTGCCGATGAGGCTGCTCTGCTTGCTTATTGTTGGCCCGGAAATGTACGTGAATTGCAGCACTGCATGGAGCGCAGGGCTATAGATTCGGAATATCCGCTGCCCGACAGTTCGGGGAGTGACAATAACATGGCTACGGCAATGCCCGAAAATGATGGAGCTCTGTTTTCATTGAACCTTGAGGAACTTGAGAGGCAGGCTATACTTAAAGCCCTTGAGCAGAGCGACGGTCATTTGTCGCAAGCGGCATCGTTGCTTGGGATAACACGTTATGCCCTGTACAGGAAAATAGATAAATACGGATTGTGATGGGATTCTTGCAGAATATATTCCACAACAGAAGTATCAAACGTCTCAGGCAAATGCTCGAGGCGCTAAGGATGGGTGATTTCTCTCTGCAGTATTCATTGGATAAACTGCGTGGAGAGGAGAGGCTAATGGCTCAGGAGATAAACAATGTAATCAAAGAATTCCGTATTCATGAGCACAACCGTGTGCGCGAGTCGCATTTCTATGAAGCAATGCACGATACCATAAACAGCATGCTCATTGCTACTGACGAGTCTTATAAGGTGCGTTGGATGAACAAGGCTGCAATAGAGGGACTGTGTGGTTTCAGAATCGACAGCATAGACAAGCTTGCTGCATTGTTCCCTACATTTCCCGAGGAAATAAAATGCCTTAAAAAAGGGTGTAGCAGGTTAATAAGCCACACGCATGACGATGGAACGGAGTGCCAATATATGGCAACTATGACCCCGTTCTTTACAAAGGGTATGGCCTATAGACTATATACAATAGATCGAGTGGATAATATCCTTCAAGAGGTTGAAGTATTGAGCCAACAGCGTCTCATTCGTGTTCTTACCCACGAAATAATGAATTCGCTTGCACCTATTATCTCACTGTCGGGTACACTTGTGGGTGGAATAGATACTGACGACGAGAATATGCGCATAGGCCGCGAGGACGAACTCATGGCTCTACAGGCGATAAACCGGCGTGCCGAGGGGCTGCTTGATTTTGTACGCAACTATAGGGCAATTTCTGCTGTACCAAAGCCTATGGTTGAGCCGGTTGCAGTTGGTAAACTTGTAAATGATATCAAGGATTTGCAGGATTACGCGGCAAGAGAGAGTACGGCATTTATTGTAAACTGTCCCGAACAGGTCATTTCTGTCGACCGTGGCCAGATAGAGCAGGTTGTTATCAATCTGTTGAAGAATTCCCGTGAGGCAGGTTCTATAAAAACGCAGCTTGTTGCCGATGTGTCACCCGATAACCGTTGGCTTGTGATAACTGTTACCGATAATGGCTGTGGTTTTCTACCCGATGCTGTGGAGCGGCTTTTTGTTCCTTTCTATTCTACAAAGCAGGGCGGTCAAGGAATCGGGCTATCTGTCTGCAGGCAAATAATCACCAACCACGGAGGCACAATAACAGCCTTGAACCGCACGGGCTCTACCGGAGCTATTTTCCGTGTTCAGTTACCTCTATGACGCTACAGGTATTGAAGAATCGAACCCTTTTCAACTCTTTTTCAAGTACTCTCTTTGCCTTGTCGCAGGTGCAGTGTCCTGTATAGACAATGGTGTCGGGGAAAAGCCTGTTCATCTCCCTTGCAAAACTGCTTACTTCGTCTATGCATACATCGCTATCGATAAAGTGCAGCCCACCAATGAATGCAGCA
Source organism: Bacteroidaceae bacterium (assembly GCA_017555865.1). Lineage (GTDB taxonomy): Bacteria > Bacteroidota > Bacteroidia > Bacteroidales > Bacteroidaceae > HGM04593. The sequence continues at coordinate 13,315 of JAFZFM010000191.1, read as the reverse complement.
ATTCTATTGCAACCGGTAATCTTGGTAGCCGCCTCAATTATGTTCAGCGCGCCACAGTGTGAGCAAGGCGAGACAATGACCAGTCCGTCGGGTGTTATGAATGAAAGCGATAGTTCATGTACAAAGTCATCGGGTTGTTCTGTTGCACCGTTGCTTTTTGTAAGGAAACGGTTTCCGTATGGTCTTGCATGGTTACCTTCCCTGCATTGTATGGCAAATATGCCGGGTACAAGTTCATAGCTTCCGTCCAGGTAAATGATTTGTTTACCAAGGCAGTTGAGTACATTACGGTCTGTACCTATATCGCGCTTCTCTCCACGTCGCGACGAAAAGAAACCGTATTCAGCTACATTGCTGTGCATATAAACCGGTCTGTCGGTAATGTTTGGGATCGCCAGGAGACCACCGCTATGGTCGTTGTGTCCGTGCGACAGAAAAGCAAAATCAACAGCCGAAATATCTATGCCAAGTTCTCTGGCATTGCCGGCAAACAGTTCCGTAGCTCCCATGTCGCACAGAATTTTTACTCCATTGTACTCAATGAAAAGCGAAAGTCCATGTTCGTTGCACAGTTGCTGTGTGCTGTTGCCGGGACTGTTGTCTACAAGTACTGTTATCTGCATGGCTGTTTAGATAGAGCAGAACAGTGTTACCATAAACGGTACCGAGAAATCAACTATAAACCCTTGGTAAATTGAGAGTATGGCATACTCTTTGCCTGCAAAGCGTATCACCACTGGCAAAACGGTGTCCATGGTTGTTGCTCCGCCTGCCGAGATTAGGGCCAATGGTCCGAAGAACCTCACGAGCAACGGGGCTGCAAGCAGTGTAATGAGTTCGCGTGCTATGTTTGTGAGCAGGGCCAGTGTACCAAGTTCTATACCCATATATTTGGTTATGAATATGCTCGACAGGGAGTAGTAGCCGAACCCCGAACCAACCGCGTAGCACTGCTCTGGGGTACGGAAATCAAGCAGCAGCGTTACCACTACAAGCGCAGCCCATGTGCCAAGTATTGTTGCTATCGGCAGTAGTGTAAAGCGTGGGTTCAGTTTCCTGAAACTGCTCACTGTATGGGGGTCGTTACCAATGCTCACTCCAACGCAGAACATGAGCGCACACAGGGCATAAAGGCTAAGGTTGTCGTCAAGGAGGTGGTCCGGTATGGCGTCGGTAAGTCCACAAACTATACCCAACAGAAAGAAACCAATGATAATGATACTGCCTTTCATAACTTTCCTCCTTTTTTGTAACCTTTACCCTTTACCGATTTCCATAGCAGCATTGCGGCGATGGCACTACCAAGAATAGCCATAGTGGCAATGAAGAGTGCCTCTACACCCAATGTGGGGAGTGCTGCAATGATGGCGGGGTCGCTGCCTATCTCTACTCCCAAGACAAATAGCAGTATCCAAATGAACAGCATTATAATGCGGCTTATCCAGTTGATTTTGCGGCTTCGTATGAGGTAACCCACTGCAATGCCGCTGAACATCATTGCAATTACTATAAACATGTTGCCAGTGTTCTGCTAGGTATCTATTGTTTATGCTCTCTTAAGTTTACCGTTCTTTACAACAACCTTGTAGCTCTTTCCCTTTTTGGTGCTGAACGACAATGTACTGTTGCCATAGCGCAGGTTGCACTTCTCGCCGCTCTTTGATGTTATTGTAATCTCCTGCAGCTTGTTCTCTTTCCAGTTGATGTCGAGTTCAAAGCCACCCTTCGCACAAAGGCCTTTCACGTTGCCCTCTTCCCATGCGTCGGGTAGTGCTGGCAACAGGTGGATATAGCCCATGTGGCTCTGCATAATCATCTCAACAATACCCGATGTGCCACCAAAGTTACCGTCAATCTGGAACGGAGCATGGGTGTCCCAAAGGTTGTCGAGTGTACCGTTCTTCAACAGGTTTCCGAACAGTGTATAGGCGTGGTTACCGTCGTGAAGTCTTGCCCATTGGTTCAGTTTCCATCCCATAGACCAACCTGTTGCGCCGTCGCCACGGTGTACAAGTACAACCTTTGAAGCCTCGGCAAGTTCAGGGGTGTTTATGGGTGAAATTGTGTGTCCCGGGTGCAAACCGAACAGATGGTTTACATGGCGGTGCTGGTCTTTGGGGTCGTCAATATCCTTGCTCCACTCCATCAGCTGTCCGTAACGGCCAATCTGGTATGGTGCAAGGTTGTCGAGCACGTTCTTCCACTCCTTGCGCAACTGGTTGTCAACGCCAAGAACCTCGGCAGCAGCAATGGCGTCGAGCAGAATTTCGCGTGCCACGCCATGTACGAATGTTGCGCCCTGGTCTATTGGACCATGTTCGGGCGATGTCGATGGAGCTGCGGTGTATGTGCCGTCCTCTTTCTTCCACAGGTAGTCTACGGTAAATATTGCGCTGTTCTTTATAATGTCATAACCAATCTCTTTCAGGAATTTCTTGTCGCGTGTGTAGTCATAGTAGTCCCACACATGTGTAGCGAGCCATGGGCCGGCCATGGGGTTGAAGTTCCACGACATGTCCTGGCTAATGAGCGGAGCTGTGAAACCGAAAATGTTGCTTGAAATGCTTGCTGTCCAGCCTCTTGCTCCAAAGTATGACTGTGCTGTAACTGCGCCGGGTTTCTCCAATGTGCGAATGAAATCCACAAGAGGAAGCACGCACTCATTCAGGTTGGTGGCGCAAGCAGGCCAGTAGTTCATCTGCAGGTTTATATTGTTGTGATAGTCGACACGCCAAGGACCGTCTACGTTGTTGTGCCACATACCCTGCAGGTTGGCTGGCATGTTGCCGGGGCGCGAACTTGAAATGAGTAGGTAGCGTCCAAACTGGAAATATAGCTCTTCGAGTGCATAGTCGGGTTTTCCCTTGCGGTAGCTTTCGAGACGTTTGGGTGTCGGAAGGTCCCTTACACCGGGGTACTCCAATGTCATTGGAGCATTGGGGTTCAGGCTTAGTTCCACACGGTTGAAAAGAGCCGAGTAGTCGGCATAGTGCTCTTCGAACAGTTTGTCATAACCTTTTGCTGTAGCATTGTCCATCCACATCTTTGTTGTTTCGTCGGGGTTCACACCAACGTATGCTTTGGGGTCATTGAAATCGGGGTCAAAGTTTATCTTGTAGTCGGTGTCGGCTGTAACGTAGAAACAAACCTCATCGGCATCGGTAATGTAAATCTTTCCATCCTTTACCTTGCTGTTGCCACCTTTCACCACTGCTTTTATCCTTATAGTGTACTGCATGCCGTTGTTGTAGAGCTTTGCTCTCCACACAAGACCGTTGTTGCCATCGGCTTCAAGTGTGCCTTCAGAAACCGGATTCTGCGCATAACTGAATATAAGGTTCTGCTTGCCGGGCTTGCTTGCACTGTATCTCATTGCAAGAACATTGGCGGGGTACGATACAAAATATTTGCGTTCGAAGTCTACTCCATCCCTTTTATACTGTACAACGGCAACAGCCGAGTCTAACGATAGAGCGCGTTTGTATTCGCCAAGACCAATAACATTGTGTCCAGTCTCAATGTAGAACTCTCCCATTGTGGTGAAGTTTCCGAAACGGAAAGGCTTTTCGCCGTAGTACTCGTATGACGCAGTACTGTTGAAGTTCTCGCGTGTGAGTTTTGCTGCAAGCTCGTCGTTACCATCGAGGAATGCCTGGCGTATATCATCGAGCAGGTGTGCCGATTGCTTGTTTACACCCCAATAGTAATCGGCGCCCTTTTCCGTGTTGGGGCCACCGCGCCACAGAGTCTTTTCGTTGAATGTAATGCGCTCTGCCTCAAGAGAACCCATAATGCTTGCACCTATGCTGCCGTTACCTATTGGCAACGACTTGGACTCCCACTCCTTGTCGGCATTATAGTTGCCGTCGCCGGCCCATTCGGGTTTTCCTTTTCCAACCCAGAGGTCGGGGCGTCCGCCATACCATATGGCACGTCCGTTAAGTGTTGTAGGCTGGTCGAACCATATGGTTTGTCCCTTTGTGTAGTCTGTCTGTGCCTGTATGCCCATAGCACACATCATGCATGCAACGATTGTGACGATTCTTTTCATAGTCAGTTATAGTGTTATTGGTTTTTGTTCTCTTTTCCGTTTATATGTTGTATGAGCCTTGCAACGTGTTGCCTGAAACTCATGTTGTAGTCGCGTTCAATGCCTGCGGCCTCGCTTAGTTGCCTTATTGTTCCCTGCACATCATCAATGCGCTTCAGCGCACCGCTTCCATCGGTGGCAATGCTGTATATTTCAATATCCTTGCTGCCGAGCTCCAGGAAATATCCGCCGGCAATGGCTGTTCTCTTGACTGTTGCCATGGCTACACAAAGAACATTACTACAAGTTGTATTATGATGACTCGCAGGAACATGCACACCGGGTATACTGTGGCATATGCAACCGATGGGTTGTCACCCTCAATGGTGTCACCGGCGTAGGTGAGTGCCATAGGGTTTGCCATTGAGCCGCAAAGCAGTCCGCACACCGAGCCGTAGTCGAGTTTCATTGAGCGCATGGCAAATATTCCTATAAGTACCACAGGTACAAATGTTATAATGAGTCCCAGTACAAGCCATAATGCACCCTCGGGGCGCACAATGGTCTCAAAGAAGTGTGCGCCTGCGTCAAGTCCCAGACATGCTAGGTACAGGTTCAGTCCAAGTGCGCGCAACATCATGTTGGCACTCTGTGTGGTGTATGTAACCATGTGCAGACGTGGGCCGAAAGTACCGATTAGAATACCTACGATAATAGGGCCACCGGCAAGTCCTAACTTCACGGGGAGTGAAATGCCCGGTACCGAAAGGGGAATACTACCGACGATAAGTCCAAGAATCATTCCAATGAATACCGATACAAGGTTAGGCTCGTTAAGGCTTTTTACAGCGTTGCCCAATATTCCCTCAACACGCTTTATGTCTGCAGTCTCGCCAACGACTGTCAGGCGGTCGCCAAGCTGCAGAATAAGGTCGGGTGTTGCAAGCAACTGTACTCCCGAACGGTATACGCGGCTTATGTTTATGCCGTAGTTGTTGCGAAGTCTGAGCGATGACAGTTTTTTGCCGTTTATCTCGGGGCGTGTAACAAGAATTCGTTGCGATGTGAGTTCGCTGTCAATCTTGTTCCAGTCTATGCTCTCGTTGTTCCAGTCCTTCTGTTCCTGTTCGCCGAACACAAGACTAAGTGCGTCCTTCTCTTCGGGCTTTGTTATTACAAGCAGAATGTCATCCTTCTGTAGTGTCCTGTCCGACATGGGAATCAGAACATGCCCATTGTGCCACATACGTGAAATGACAAAATGGTTGTGGCTGGTGTTTGCAACCTCGGCAATTGTCTTGCCGAAAATTCCGGGGTTTGTCACCTTGTAGCTAGCGATGAATACATTCTTCTTGTGCTTGTTGTCGGGCAGTGGCATGTCGCCGGGTCTTACAAAGAACTTACGCAGGAAAACGAGTGCAAGTATTACTCCCACAACACCAAGGGGGTAGGTAAGGGCGCAACTCAATGCAGCGCCGCTGCTGTCCATACCCATCTGTTTAAGTGTCTGCTGTGCTGCTGCAAGCGCAGGGGTGTTGGTTGTTGCTCCGCAGAGAATGCCCGACATATCACCCATGTTTACATTGCATGCATAGCTGAGCATGATGGCAAGCAGGGTGCCTGTAAGCAACAGTCCAAGAGATGGGAAAATGAGTCTTACACCTTCGTGTCGCATTGAACTGAAAAAACCGGGGCCTACCTGCAGACCGAGTGCATAGACAAACAGCACAAGTCCGAATGTTTCGGCATAGAGCAGCATATTGCCGTTTACGGTAAGTCCAAAGTGACCAGCAAGGATTCCTATGAAGAACACGAATGTTATTCCAAGCGAAATTCCGAAAAAGCGCAGTTTTCCGAGCATTATTCCCAATGCCGAAATAAGCGACAGTACAATGATTGTCTGTGTAGCCGATTCCTGTAAAAACAGGGACTTTAAGAATTCTATCATCTTGCTTTACTTTATATCCATTTCATCAAGCAGGTAACCTGCACCGCCAATACGGTCGAGTACGAACAGTACAAAACGTATGTCTACCGAGATATTACGGCATATTGTCGGGTCGAACTCGATGTCGCTCATTGTCGAACGCCATGTGCGGTCAAAATTGAGACCGATGAGTTCGCCCTTGCCATTGATTACCGGTGAACCGGAGTTACCTCCCGACGTGTGGTTCGACGCAAGGAAACATACAGGGATTGTACTCTTTCCGTACTTCTCAATGCTCCACTTGCCGTAGTCCTTGTTTTTGTATATGTCGCGCAGTACCTGCGGAATGTTATAGTCATAGATTTCGGGATTGTCCTTTGCCATTATACCGTCGAGGGTGGTAAGGTGTGTGTGGTACTCGCCGTCGACATTCTCATAGCCGGTTACTGTTCCGTACGATACACGTAGTGTAAAGTTGGCATCGGGGTAGAACGCACGCTCCTTGTCCCACTCGCGAAGTGCCTGCATATATTCCTTGTACCACTTTTCAATTGATGGCACATTGCTCAGGTTGCGGTATGCATAGGCCCCATTGCTCTTTGCAAGGGGGGTAAGCCATGCTGCAAGCTGCACCATGGGGTCTGCGGTGATTTCCTCTGTTGTCAGGGGGTATTTGTTTATCAGCAGAGTGTTGTTGTATAGCTCCTCGACAAACTGCTCGACACTGCCTTTTTCATTGATGGCTGCAGTCAACTGTGTGGGAACATTGGCTGCCGGCATGCGGGTGATGAACTCTGCAATCATGCGTTTTGCAATGGCTTTGTCAATCTCCACCCTGTAGTCGTTGAGGTAACGGTTACGTCCTTTAACCTGGATATCGGCAGTCAGTTTTGTGCCTCTTGTCTGCTGTGTGTTAAGCCAGAATGCGAAATTCAGGGCCTCGATACCCGATATGGTCTCGTTGAAAAGTTCACGTGCGAAATATCCGGGTATAGCTTTCTCGTATGCGGCATGCATTGAGTCGAGCAGGTGTGCATATTGTGGCTTTCCGGCAGCCCAAAGAGCAAATTCGCTCTCATAGGCTCTTTTCTTCTCTACAGTTCCAAGGCGCTCTATGCCAAGGCTCTCACCTTGCCATTTTTTCCATGCATTTGCAATGTTTGCATGTTTTGCGGCGTATGCAATGCGTGTGGCAACATCCTTGCTCTGCGCTTCACTTATAATATCAAGGCGTATTGTGCGCAGTGCAATCTTCATTGGGTTCGATATGTTTACAACATAATCTACCGCGTCGGCTGTCACATACTCCTGTGTGTTGCCGGGGAAACCGTATATCATGGTGAAATCGCCCTCGTTTACACCCTTGGTAGATATTGGGAAGAAACGTTTGGGACGGTAGGGAACATTCTCATCGGAATATTCGGCAGGCTCGTTGTTGGCGTCGGCATAGACACGGAACATAGAGAAGTCACCGGTGTGGCGTGGCCATATCCAGTTGTCGGTATCACCACCGAACTTGCCTATTGAAGAAGGTGGCGCACCCACCAGACGAATGTCGCTGTATACGCGGTAAACGAAAAGATAGAACTGGTTGCCATAGTACATGGACTCAATGCTGGCACGACGTCCCTTGCCTTCCGAGGCTTTTGCTATGATGTCGGCCTTGCTCTCGCCGGCAGCAATCCTGTCGGTTACATCCTCCATCCTTTCGAGAAGGCTTATGGTAAGGCCTGGAACATGCAGTTCCTCGCTACGCGATTTAGCCCAGTAGCCGTCGGTAAGGTAGTCATGCTCCACCGATGAGAGTTTCTGTATAGAGGCATACCCGCAGTGGTGATTTGTGAGCAGCAGACCTTCGGGTGAGATGAATTCACCTGTACATCCGCCACCAAACTGCATTACAGCATCCTTGAGCGATGGCTTTGTGTCGGAATATACATCCTGTGCCTTTAGCTTGAATCCCTTCTTGCGCATCTCCTTTACGCGTTCCTTTATGAGGCTTGGTAACCACATACCCTCGTCGGCTGTGGCTGTGAACATTGTTGCACATGCAACAGCGCACAAAATGAGTCTTTTTATCATAGCTTGTATGTTTTTCGGTATTATTGTGCGAAGATACAATTTTTTGGCAATAAAAAAGTGATACAACGCGCGTTGTATCACTTTTTTATTGATATGAGCAAAAATACAATCCATATTTCTGCCCTGTGTATTTGTTATACTTTCAGGAACAGCTTGTTGCGATACATTATCTTAAGAATGAAGAAAACGATTATACTGTTGCAAAGTGTGAGCAGTACAGGGTACCAACCGTCAAGATATTGTGCAGTGCCATGCAGCAACGATTGGGCTATGCTGCGAAAGTTTATTGTCTCTCCAATGAGATATGCAGTTATGGCGTTGCAGCCATAATATAACAGCCAGTTCCACCTTTTATTGTGTCCTTTCACGTCAATCCACCAGTAAAACACGGCAAGGAGCATGTAACACCATCCGGCACTGTAAAGTGTGAAGCTGGCGCTCCAGATACGCTTTATAATAGGTTGCCCAATGCTTGCAAGCATGCCTGCCACTAGCAGAATGGAACCTGTTATAAACAAGCGTCGGGCGGTTGACCTGCGGTTGTCGTTCCCACTTTTTGTCATCTCTCCAGCAAAGCAACCAAGAGCAACTGTGCAGCAGAATGTAATGCTGCTCCATATCCAGGTGTAATCGTACCATCCGGCGAACATCACGCTGCCGTCAGCGGCAATGGTACTGCCATCGCGGAAACGGCCAAGAACAACCTTATCTATCATGCATGCAAAGTTTCCTTGAGCGCTCCAGTCGCCATATATGTGCATGGGGATGGAGTAAAACACCAGCAAGGCCACGATAGCAATGATTTGCTGTTTGGGATTAAGGTACAGTGCCATAGGTACGGTGAGCAGATAACCTACTGCAATAGACTGCAATGTGTTGCTGTAAAGGTATATCCTGTCCGGGTTAAGTGACAGGATGTTGCCTTGTACTATCATGCCAAGTATAAAAAGCAGTGCAAATCGTTTTATTACACGTTGCCATACTTTCAGGTTTCCGTTCTGTGTCTTGTATTTTGGAAGGGAGTAGGGCATTGTCACACCCGACATGAAAAGGAACAGTGGCATAACGATGTCCCATACGCGCATACCTTCCCATTCGGCATGGTCGAGCTGGTACAGGAGTGTGCTGTTGAGAGCTTCGCAGTCCAGTTCCATGAGTGCGGCACATAATACCGGTTGCAGTGCAACAAGCAGGAACAGGTCGAGTCCACGTAATACATCAAGTGACAGCAGTCGTTTGTTTTCTTTCATCTTCATCTGTTTTTAAACTTTAGGAGTATGTACCAATTGACAATTGGTACATACTCCTAAAGAATTAGTACATCATAGCCCGGGTTTGTATTATTTTACCAGGACTTTTTTACCGTTTACAACATAAATGCCACGTGTTGGGCAATCCTCGAGTTTACGGCCTGTCATGTCATATACGGAATTGTTGCCATTCTCGGCGTTTATATGGTCTATGGCTGTAGCGCCTGTTACCTCAAGAGTGATGTCTATGATCTGTCCGCCGTTAGCCTTGAAGTCACCGAACTTGCCGTCGTTGTCACCCGCCGGGTCAATGTTGCTCCAGTCCTGTTTAATGCGCATACGGTATTTGCCAACCTGTGCTGGTGCTGTAAACGAAGGTATAGATGGGGTACTTCTGTTTCCGCCGGTGAGTTCTGTGCCCTTACTGTTCCAACCAGTAGCATCGCTTGCAGCGTTGTTGTTATAGAAACTATATGCAACAAGGTCGCCTGCAGGTTTCCAACTGCTGCCATCCTCAATTCCGGCTGTGAAACCATCGCTATCAAAGTCAATGTAAATATAGTGGTTTCTCCATGTACCGGCTGCTGTAACTGTAGGCTGTACCTCTTCGCCGGGAGCAGCCTTGAACACTACTGTTTCGGCTACATCAAGATAATCCTGTGTCTGCTCTGTAGATGAGAGTTCGTATTTTGACTCGCCATACTCATTGCTTGTGAGTTTAATGACGCTGATGTTACGGCCTGTCATACTCTTTGTACCTGTGTTACGTGGAGCATACACGTCTACATTGAATGTATAGGTACCGCTGTATGAGTCACCCAAAGCCTTGCCTGTAATTACACCTTCGGGAATCTCGAGTGTGAATTCTCCCGACTTTGATACTTTGTTGGCAAATGTAATTACAAGTGTCTTGTTGTTCTCAATCTTGCAGCTACCGGTTGTGACAAATGCATTGTTTGCGTCCTTCAGTTCTACTGTTGTGTTTTCATTGGCGAAAGCAATATCCTTGTTAAAGGTAATCTGTACTTCGCTTAGTGATGTTACAGTAACATTTGGTGTAACGCTTGTTGCTTCAATAGGCTTTGGTGCAATGACTGTGAGTGTCAACTCTCCTGAAAAAGGTTTCTCGTCGGCAGAACGCGTAATTATACCTTCGGGGATAACAAGGGTGTATTCGCCAATGGCGGTAATTGTCTGTGCCAATGTAACGTTGAGTGTTGCACCGTTTACTGTAAAGCCTGCAATACCGCATACAGCCTCGCCGTTCTTGGTAAGTGTAATTGCGTTCTCGGCCTGTGCGTTGTACTCACCCTTGATATCGCTGTTGAAAGTGATACTTACTTCGCTCAAGGCTTCAACACCGCCTTTGGGTGTTGAGCTTGTTATCTTAAAAGGGACCTGTGAAAGGTCGGCGTTCATGCCATCAAATGCAAACACAGAGCTTGCAGGGAGTGTTACTGTCAACTGCTGGTCAATGTCAATCTCTGTGCCCTCTGCAAAACCTTCAAGAGCGTCCTGTACCTTGAACGATTTGTTGAAGATGAACTTGCCTGTTATGTTTGCTGGGATTTCAAGAGCCTCACGCAATGTGAATGTATATGTCTGTGCATTGTTTGCACCGTTGCGCAAAGCAAGTGTAGCCTGTGCACCGTTCCATGATGCCCAACCATAAACTTCGGAAGCGCTACCGTTCCATGGGTTGCCACCTACCCAGTGAGCGTCGGGCAATACGTCGGCATTCTTCTTCTGCCATGCAACGCACTCAGCAACATCTTCCCAGAGCTTGCCGCCATTGATGCTGTTCATCAGGTTACAATTGGTGTAAAGCTCCACAATTCCCGAACCGCATACGAATGCGCAACGGAGTTCGCGAAGAACAGCATTGTAATCTCTTGAGTCACCTGATGGAGGACCATCCTCTGAAAGGATAAATCCGTGAGTCATCAAAGTATTGATTGGACACATCGGTGAGTTCTGAACATAGTTCTGATATACCAGGCGGTCGCGGTATGTAACCCAGTTTTCACGGTTGATACTGTTGTTACCAATGCGGTCGTGGTCATTCTCCTGACGCCATGTAGCATCTGTAATCTGATACCAGAATGGAGAAGCCCATGTACCTACTGTAGTATTGAAGAAGATATCCTCGCGCATGTTCTTGCGAACAACCTGCTCAAGACGAATGATACCCTCGGCATTCTCGTTACCGGTGTCACCGGCATCGGGGCCTACAGCCGAGAACTGGCCTGAAATACCGTCGAACTTGAAGAATACATAGTTGTCACTGCCAAGCTGATAACCGGGCACGCCATCTTGCTGGCACACAAGGTTGTTTGCGGCAGCAAGATAAGCCTCATAGTAAGCAGGGTTAGAGAGCTGCATGCCACCCTTGCCATTCCAGTAAGCACGGCGATAGTTACCGCTCTGGCCATAACCGCCTACAGGGCCCAGCCAAGCACCGATACCGGCACCCATTTCCTTTGCCAATGTAGACATATCGCGCATCTCGTTAGGGAATCCCTTGTGGAATGTCCAAGGACCATAGTTATCCCAACCGTCATCTATAACAAAGGCAGCAATACCTTCGCCATACTTGTCATAGTATTTTGTCTTCCACTCTCTCATTACACGAAGAATATCCTCCGCTGTAAAGTTCGTATGTTCCTGACCGGGAGCCGCGTTATTACGGTTAATATTCAACTCATACCAGCTGTTATAGTGTGGGAACACTCTCCAGGGCACAGCACGCTCACGCTCGCTGTATGCAAGGAACGAACGGCGCTTCTGTGTCTCGCGGATATTCTCCTTATCCTCTGTTCCATCCTGTGCAATGAGTCCGACAACGGCACCTACTGTCCATGTCTCCCCCTTCGCAAGTGTTGTATTGCGGCTCCAGCGACCCTGAATACCGACAATTGCAGTGTTCACGACAACACCCTCCTTAGCCTCGTAAATCTTCACAGTCATTGCGCTCGATGCATCAATGCTCTCGCTCTTGTTCTCAACAAATACACGGATAGCAAAAGTACCGTCATAAGGAGCAACATAACTGAATGTATTATTGCTGTGCTGACCACCAGAATAACCGCTGTGATAATCAACAGCAGTAATGTCACCGTTAGAAGCAAGCAAATCGGCACCGCCGAAGTTCAAACGGTGGCTGCCGCTTGTATACTTCACCTCAATCTCAACCTTCTGGTTCTTCTTGAGTGTCACATTCTCCATCTTGTAAGCAAACACGTTAGGATAGTTGGCACCTGTAGCCTCCTCAACGCGCTTTGGAACATCAGCCGCTGCAACCTGTGTCCAAGACGAAGCTGTCAAAGAAGCAGTCTTTGTATCCACCAGGTTCCAAGCATCCTCTTCGCCTGTAGCCTGACCAACAGTGTTGTATGCAGTCGGTGTCTCAAGACCTGCGAAGATTTTGTTGCTTACGATTGTTGCACCGCGTGTGTTGCCAACAACCTTTGGAGTTGAACCGGCAGCCTTTGTATCGACATTGTAAATCATTGGAATTACATTGAACATGTCAACATCGTCAACACCTGTAAGCTCCATCTCTGTGCGTAGATAGTGGCTGCCGTCGCGCAATACTGCACGCCAAACAATCTCAATCTTTGATTCGTTGTATGTGTACTCATAGTTTGCAACCAACTGAACACCGTTGAAGTGCTCTGCACCACCAATAGCTTTTGCATTGCCGGTGAGGTTCTCTGTTGTAATGTTCTTCAGAGTCATGTCTGAAGCTGCTACAGTTTCGCCATTGCCGAATGCAACGGTGAAAGGCTCTGTGCCGGCAACAAGGTTCATTGCGTCCGAACCGGCAAAGTAGATAGCCTCTCCTACCTTCATGAAACTTGCTGCAAGCACATTGTTATATAATGTGTAAACACCATCTTCCTCCATGATTTTTGCAACACCTACATTCTCCTGCTGTTTTGGATATACCCAAGCGTTTGTATATGTCTCACATTTGGGCTGATTTGGCAGTGTGGCAACGTTTACAACAATTGTATACTCGGTATC
>JAFZFM010000190.1 GCA_017555865.1 Bacteroidaceae bacterium | reverse complement strand
TCCTTTATGTTGCTGACACCTGTGTTTGTTGCCGTACGGTGGTTCTCTACATCGGGATGAATGCGTGTTTGAGTGTTTGGATTGTTGTCAAACAGAATTCTACCGTTACGTCCTTCTACCGAAACCTCTATATTGTTACATACAGAACTGTTGTATAGCTCAACAGTCGCTTCTCCATCCTCTATTGTTATTTGCGGAACCCATAGCAGGGTGCGTCGGTAGTCTGCATTCTGCGGTTTCATTTTTCCATAGTCGGGTGAGTAGAACTTCTTGCTGTTGCTGTAACCCTGTATGGAGGTATAGCGTAAAGAGCTTCCTGTTGCGGCAAATTCAGGAATGATTCCGGTGCTGTCATTCTCGTTATAAGGAATCATGCACGCCACATAGTTGGGATTGATGGGGTTTGTGATACCTGTATTGTTCATCAGACTTGAAAAGAACGTGTGGCTGTCCGGGCTACCGTCTATGCCACTGCCCGGGTAAAGGTACATCTGTGAAAGGAATCCCAGATAGAATTTTGAAACAGGGCGCTTGTTGTCCAGCATGGTCGATAGACGGGCCCAATGTGTATCGCGGTTCTCGAACTGGGCACGTGTTTTTTCGTCACATCTTATGACAAACTCCTTAAAACGTGTCATTTTGTCTACATCGGGTAGTCCACGCACATATTCATGGTCTGGCGCAGGGACTGTTTGTGAACTGTATTCGCCCTTAACTACCATCAATTGTGTCCAATACGCCCAGTTGTAGTTGTGACGTCTCATGGCGCTTGATACAACATCTGCAGCCGTCAAGGTGTGGTCATATTCATGGTCGACAGTCATTACGGTTCTTGAAGAGTCGGACGAAACTCGCATGCGGCCTATATATTTTGTCGCAATTCTCTTTTTGTCGTATATGTTGACTATCTCTTCTGCGTCATAGTTGACATTTGCAAATAGTTCTGCTTCCATAGGTGTGCCAGGGAACCTTCCATCTTCGGGCTCGGGGAATGTTGATGCCTGCTCAATGACGCTCTGGTATACATCGTCCTCATAGGTGTTGAACTGGTCAAGATAAGTTACGTCCTGGGCATATTCCCATTCGTCAAGGTAGTTGAAACGCATTTCGCTGTGAGGTGGGCGTGAGTTCAGTTCTTTATTCCTTTTGCCAACAACTTCAACCGATGACAACATATACTCAAATGGGTTCATTCTTACAATGCTGTCGCTTGTATTACGACCCATTACTGTTCCCAAGTGTCGCTCCCAATAGTCGTATAGTCTGTATCCGGGAGAGTAGTATCTGTCAAGGGCGAACTGGTACGATATGTTTGCACTGTGCTTGAATACTGTCTGTGGACGCAAGGAAGCAATACGTGTCCCGTTGAAGTCATCAAGTTCTATTACAAAGGAACCTGTACTGTCTGTACGGAACGATGTGGTTTCAACCTGCTTGCCGTCAGTCGCAATGTCCAAACGGGTCAGGTTGTATTTCTGTGGTATTATTATGGTATTTCCTTTGCTGCCGGAATCGTCACTGCGTCGTTTCATAAAGAATTTACCCTTTAAAGTAATTCCACGTTCTATAGGTTGTATTTCGTCTATTTGTGGGCGCGTAAGCATTTGCCAGTCATACGAGGTCCAGCCATGGGTGAGCATGACCAGGTCAAGGTCTCTTTTCCTGTTCCCGTTTGTGGTGTCAAAGTATTGTATGGCATTCGGTATGTATCCCTTCAATTCAGAACCCAAAAGCAACCATGTGTAGAAATTGTGTGTGTACGATGTCTTTTGGGCTGCTGCGGCATCTTTTATCGACAGCGATAGATCGGTTCCTGCTTGTATTGGTTTCCCATCTTCTCTTTTGATTTTCAAGGTTATTTTTTCACCGGCTTCAGGCGATAGGTTTTCGGGGAAATATCCGTTGGCTGTGACTTTCAGTCTCACAGTAGGGATATCATCCTTTCCCGGTGTATCGTGCATGACAAAGAACTGTCTTTCGGTGAGTGGGAGATTCCCGTCGATAAACAATAATGCGCGGCATATTCCTTCGGGCAGTTCGCTCTTGTGGAATGTGAAATTTATGTTCTTTTCTTTTGAACTCTTTTTCTTGAAATACCCCATAGCTCCTTGGTGCAGGATGGCAAAACCGAGTTCTTTTTCGTCGGCAAAGTTCTGTCGCACGTCTATGTATATACTGTCACCATTTTCTGTAATCTGTATGGTTGCTCCTTCTGCAGAGACTTCGGGTAGGTCGAACTTGTGTTTCTTGCTTTTGCCGTTTTCGCTCTTTACATAAACTTCGGCATGATATTTTGCTCCAGTTTTTGGGGTTATATAAAAAGTACCCTTGCCTTGGTGTACAGGCGTGCTTTCGGTCAGTTTGTCCCCGTTCTCGTAGATGTGGATTTTCTCCTCGCAGAAAAGTCCGTCAGTCTCGCGCAATTCATAAGCAACACGGCTTTCAATACCCTCTATAAGGTGTCCGCCTTCGGGGAAAAAGTCCAGAGTAGCTTCGGGTAATTCAGATGATACCCATTTGCCCTCTTTCATGAATCCTCTGTTTCTGTCGAGCATATTCTTGAAATCCCAGTTGTCGGCATTGACTCTGTCAAATATAGGGAATACACGGCTGAATATGGCCTCTTTGTCCCAATTGAGCATATATCTTGTATATGCTCTTATTTCATAGTATCCCGACAGGATAAGTGGACTCAACTCAAATTCTCCATAGCAACAGCCATCATCGTTGAGTCTGTATTTTTTTGTCTCTACTACGTAACCCTCGGGTGCAACAAGCTCGACGTAAAGTACCTTGCTGAGTGTGCTTGGACGGTTGTTCTTACCAAAAGTCACATATGCCTTGAACCAGATGGTCTCGCCAAGGTAATATGCGCTGTTGTCAAAATGGAGGTACACCCTCTCCTGCTGCATTACCTGTCCCACCTGCATGGCCCTGAATGCGACGCTGTCAATTCTTGTCTGTGCAAAAATTGTGGTAAAACAGAATAGAAGGACTGTATATGCAAAAAGTCTTTTAATCATAATTAAATCTGGTTTGTTGTATTCTGCTAAAATAGTATAAAATATTAAGAATTAGGGTGCTTATAGTCTCTTATTATTGTTGTGTTAAGATTATTTTGCAATATGGCTTTATGTCCTATGCCTATGCACTTTTTGATAATACCGCTTTTTGCAGTATATTCGCGGCAAAATAATTCAGTACAATGAGAAAAACAATCATTTTAGTGGCTGTACTGTCGCTATTTACAGCCTGCAGCAATATATTTGACAAGCAGATAGAAGTTTATAAGAATGCCAGCGAGCAGTTCGCCGAAAATAAAGGAATCCACTCGTTGATAGACAATGTCATTGATACGGAAATTGCTGTTGCCGGTATGCTGGCGGCACACAGTAATGAAAATGATGAGGCATTGCAGGAGTCTCTGGGAGCAGAATATTATACTATGCAGGATAGTATACGCATTGTACGTGTTGGCTATTACAGTACTGTAGACAGTCTCTTCAAATCATATAAAGGACATTTTG
The DNA here is from genome assembly GCA_017555865.1 of Bacteroidaceae bacterium. Classification (GTDB taxonomy): domain Bacteria; phylum Bacteroidota; class Bacteroidia; order Bacteroidales; family Bacteroidaceae; genus HGM04593. The sequence continues at coordinate 1,540 of JAFZFM010000190.1, read as the reverse complement.
TTGAAAAACGAATTATACTTTACGCTAAGGCTATCGAGAACTACAACAAGGTAGCTACGCTTGATGAACTTGCTGCAGTAGATGAGGTTATAAAAAGATTCTCGGCAATGTCCTATATTGAAGGACAAAGGGTTTGTGACCCTCCGTTGAAGGTACGTCAAAGATACGATTCACTAAAGACTGCAGCAGTAAATTCATACGAAGCTGCTCTTGTCAGGCTTTCCGAATAACCCCTAAACAAACATCCCCGTCGCAGTATTGCGACGGGGATGTTTGTTTAGGGAATGATCACTTTATTGGTGATATTCTCAGTCTGTATTTCATTTCCTTGTTTGGAACGCAATATTCAGGCATTGTGCCTACATCGTAGCCGCACGAAGCGTTACCGATACCACGCAACCATGCGTCGAAGTGTACTACTGTGTATGGGCGTTTTGTCATCTCCCAATAGTGTCCTGCTCTCATAAGATCCTCATCGGTGTAGGGGAGTGCAGAGAAGCTTACGTTTCCTTCTGTCTCAATCTTAACGCCTGAGCCGTTGTTGTCGGTGAATACAACCTCGCGCAAGCCTTCACGGCTGCCACTGCTCTGCGGCTTCACATAGCGGTCGGCCATCTGGTCAACGGTTGTCTTGTAGCGGCCTACAACAACACCGTCCTTGCGGTCAACAGTGTTCTCCCACGGACCCATAGCGTAGTAGTTGACGTTCTTGAGTGTAGAGTCAAGGCCGCAGACAAGACCTGCACGGCGCAGATTGCCGCTTTTGGGTACGAATGTCGCCTCAACGTCAACAATGCCCTGTGGATAGATTATGTAGTTTATCTCGGTGTCGCATATAGAGCCCTTGCGTGTGGTCTTTACCACGGTGTTGCCGTTCTCCTCAACAACGGTTATTGTTCCGTTTTCCTCAAGACCGTCATTTGTCTGGGCGTGTTTTGCACCTGAGTCATGGCCGTAGTAGTCATAACCTTGGCGGTCATTCTCAATCCATCGGTGGTTGCTGTAGATAAATCCGCCATCTTCGGCAATAATGTTTTTGCCATTGAACGCCAAGGCTGTGAGTTGTGCTGTTTCGGCATTGAACTTCAGTGAAACCTTGCCATTGCCAATAATGGTCTCGTGCAAAGATGATGTTGCAGCAAGCGGTGCACCCTTTGATTTAATATTTGCAAGAGGCGCGCGCTCGGCAAGTGTGAACTGCTGCATTGCAACCTCGTGTCCGGCAGCTGCAAATACCTGATCACTGTTGTGTTTTACACGTACGGTAATCAACAGTTCGTCGCCGTTCTTCTCGGCCTTTTCAATGTTGGCTTTCTTTACAGTAAGATATACTTTACCGCTTTCACCGCCTTTTGCAGCAGGAACCTCGGCTTTACCGGTATATACTACCTTGCCGTTCTTTACAATGTCATACTCTACATTGAACTCGTTCAGGTTTGTGAAGTTATACTTGTTCTTCAGTTCTATTACAACAATGCCATACTCCTTGTTGACCTCGGGCATTGTAAACTCGATGAACTGATGGGCTGCCTTGACCTCC
>JAFZFM010000189.1 GCA_017555865.1 Bacteroidaceae bacterium | reverse complement strand
TATACCATCATTCAGTAACGACGGTTCGTGCAAAGGAGTTCTTGTGGAATTCAGTGACAACGTTCTCGAAGCCATAAGCCGCGAAGATATAATAGATATTCTTGAAAAGGATTCCCTTGACCCAAGCGGAAAAGGAATGGATGAGTTCCTTTGCCGAGACATAGAAGAGAAGATTGGAGAAATCTCACTCATAAAGGAGTGTCAGGTATACAAGAGTATCGGCGGATATGTAAACATAGAGATTTCGTGCCGTGAACCAATCATCAAGATTTTTGACAAGAACGGTGAAGCTTATTGCATGGACAGCGAAGGTAACATAATATATGGAATACAAAAGGCACTGCACCTGCCTGTTGCAAGCGGTTATATAGAAAAAGAAAGTGCCGTAGACGATTTGCAAGAGGTTGCAACAGCCATAAGCAGGAGCAGTTTCTGGAGTGCGCAGATTGAGCAGGTCTACCTTAACGAGAAAAAGGAGATAATTCTTATACCACGTGTAGGCGACCATATCATTGAACTTGGAACATCAACCGATGCCGACAAGAAACTGAAGAAACTATATATATTCTACACACAGACATTAAATATTGTCGGATGGAACAAATACAATAAGATAAACATTGAGTTTGCCGACAAGATTGTTTGTACCAAAAGATAGAAATAAATAAACATATGGGAAATACTACTTACATAACAGCCATTGAGATAAGCTCTTCAAAGATCTCGGGAACTGTAGGTATTGAGACCTACAACGGAATCAAGATTCTTGCTGCAGCAAGTACACCTGTAAAAGGGTTTATATCAAAAGGCGTTGTACGCAACGTAGACGAAACGAGCAACGCCATAAACTACATAATAAACACCCTTGAAAGCGGTCTAGACAGGGTCTCTATCAAAAGAGCATATGTATCACTTGCAGGACTTACAGTAAAGTCAATCAAATCAACCGTAACACGTACATTTGATACCTTTACCAAGATAACTCCTGATATTATAAACGATATGGCCGATGAGAACGACAGGAACTTCCTGTCGCCCGACGGCTATACGAAGTTCGGCGTAATATGCCAGGACTACAAGTTGAACGGGAAGTCGGACACCGCTCCTGTAGGTGAGCCTACAATGCAGATTGAAGGCAACTACCTGAACCTTGTAATCAAGGAGCAGTACCTTAACCAGCTCAACGAAAGTTTTGCACAAGCCAAGATAGATATTGCCGACAGTTTCTGCGCTGCATGCATGGACGCAGACATCCTTCTTTCAAAGGATGTAAGACGCAACGGTTGCGCATTGGTGAACATTGGTGCCGAAACCACAACAGTATCAATATACCGTAACGATATTCTGCGCAAGCTTATTGTATTGCCACTTGGCAGCAACAATATAACAACAGACCTGTGCGCCGGCCAGATTTCATTCGACGAGGCCGAGGAAATAAAGATTGCCCGCGGTTACAAATCGGCAGGACACGACAACAGCCCTATTGACACCGATACTGTAAACAATATCATCAATGCCAGAATGAGCGAGATATTGCAGAATGTAAAGTACCAGGTAGAGGAGTCGGGTGAACTTATCAACCACATTATATTTACCGGTGGCGGTTCAAAGCTCAAGAACATTGAACTGTTGCTCGAAGAATACATGCCAAACTTCAGATACAGCATAATATCGGAGCCTAAATTCAACCTGGTAAGCGAGAGCGGGGTAAACATAAACGGAATATTCTCTACAGCACTCTATGGCCTGGTGAGCCAAGGAAAGGAGAACTGCTGCGAGGAGGAGAAACCGGTAATGATGGCACAACCGGTTGAACAGAAAATAATGTTCGACGTTGAACCCGAAGAGCAGGTTGAGGAAACAGAGATTGAGGAAACAGAACCCGAGATTTCGCCCGAGGAGGCACGCAGGCTGGAGAAAGAAGCACGAAGACTGGCAAAGGAGGCCGAGAAACGCGAGAAGGAAGAACAGAAACTTGCCCGAAAGAGATTGAAGGAGCAACAGAAGAAAAACAGTCCGGGACTATTTGATTGGTTAAAGCAAGGAACCAAGAGCCTTATAGGCGAAATGACCAGCGACGACAGCGATCTGGACAACTATGACGACGATGACAACAACTAAAAACTGATACATAAAGAGTATGGACACAAATGAACCAATAAAGAAGAGCCTGCCATTTGCAATACCGACAGACGCACCAAGAATAATCAAGGTTATTGGTGTGGGCGGTGGTGGCAGCAACGCTGTACACAACATGTACCGCAAGGGCATACACAATGTATCGTTTGCGGTATGCAATACCGACATGCAGGCATTGCAGAACTCGCCAATACCAAAGAAAATACAGTTGGGTGAGAAGATAACCGAAGGACTTGGAGCCGGCAACGACCCCGAAGTTGCACGCAGGGCTGCCGAGGAGAGCCGCGAGGAGATAACAAACCTGTTCAACGATGGAACCAAGATGGCATTCATCACAGCCGGAATGGGTGGCGGTACCGGTACCGGAGCAGCGCCGGTAGTTGCAGAGATTGCAAAAGAACTTGGAATATTGACAATAGGTATCGTAACAATACCGTTCAAGTTCGAGATGACAGGTAAGATAAAGCAGGCACTGCGAGGTGTTATTGAGATAGCAAAGCACGTTGACGCACTGCTTGTCATCAACAACCAGCGACTCATAGACATATATCCAAAACTGAACGTTACCGAGGGATTCCGCATAGTTGACGACGTGCTGACAACGGCTACAAAGAGTATTGCCGAGATTATAACAGCACGTGGTACAATCAACCTCGATTTCCGCGATGTAAGGAAAATCCTGAAGAACGGTGGAGTTGCCATAATGAGTTATGGAATAGAGAGTGGAGATATGCGAGTATCACGTGCATTCCGCAAAGCAATGCACTCACCACTACTCAACGACAACGACATCTACAAATCGAAGAAGATACTGTTCAACATATACCAGAACCCCAACACTCCTATTCGCGTTGAGGAGATGGGCGAAGTAGAGTCGTTCATGGCACAGTTCAAGGAAGAGAATATTGAACTTATATGGGGACTCAGCAACGACCATAACCTGGAGGATGGAGAGGTCAAGGTAACAGTGCTTGCAACAGGATTCGGCATGAAGGATATCCCAGGCATGCAGCCCATAATAGAGAAAGAGGAGGAGACAAAGGCCACACTGTCGCGCGAAGAGGAGGAGAGAATCAACAAAGAGAACAAAAATCTCGACTCAATGGTTGAAGCATTCTATAAGCCCGAATACAAAGTATACATATTCAAGGGCGATGACCTCAATAACGAGGAGCTGCTTTCTGCCATTGACACTTCACCAACCTACAAGCGCACAGCACAGGAACTTGAGAAGATTATGGAGATTGCCGAAAACAGCAAAAAGAAAGCACCTGCAATACTGCACAATGCTACGGCAACAGACGAGAATGAGAACAAAATCAATAACGATAACAGCGAGGAATAATTATGGAACTATTTGACATTATCAGCAACGACATAAAGGAGGCTATGAAGGCAAAGGACAAAGTTGCCCTCGATACCTTACGCAACATAAAGAAGGTACTTCTTGAAGCAAAGACTGCTCCCGGAGCAAACGATACCGTCAGCGACGAGACTGCAATAAAGCTTATACAGAAACTTGCAAAGCAGGGAAAGGAGTCGGCAGAACTGTACAGTAGCCAGAACCGTCCCGAACTTGCACAAGAGGAACTTGCACAGGTTGCAGTCATGGAGAAGTACCTGCCCAAGCAGTTGAGCGAGGATGAGATAAAAACCGTTCTTGCTGGTATCATTGAACAGACTGGTGCAAGCGGTCCACAGGATATGGGAAAGGTTATGGGTGTTGCAACAAAACAACTTGCCGGAAAGGCCGAGGGAAAAACAATTTCGGCAATAGTAAAGCAACTGCTCAACAACTAATCGAAAAGTTCTTTCAGCACCTCCATTGATTTGATTTGCGGAAAATCGGGAATGTGCAACCTGTAATACAGAGTGAGGATTGCGAGGAAATTGCCTCGCAATTTTCTGTTTAATGACAGATGGGCAAGCGATTCATACCCCATACCCACGAGCGCAACGAATTCGGCAGCTTCTTGAGGCATTAGAAAATCCGGGTGCAATGGTTGTTCATGCACGGCACATCCGTGGACAAGATCGATGTAGCAACCAGGAGAGTAACTGTCGAGGTTTGGATATATACCAAGGTAACGTAGCAATTGCGACAGAAAAATGATATGGAAATCGGCATATCCTTGCTCAAGGTTGTCGAAAAGTGTCAGCGACCTGTCGATAAAGTTATACAGCGGTTCATCGGACTCCTCCTCACGCAAGGAATATGTGAGTACCTCGGAAAGATATAATGCAATTGCCGACTTTACTACATTGAAAGGTATTGAACAGTACATAGAGAAAGGCTGCACCTCCCTTACACGCTGCAAACGCTTGTTGCCGTTGCATGCAACTGTCAACGACAGCATACTCAACGGCTGGAAAAGTACATTTTTCACCCTACAGCGCTTGCTGTGGCTCACAGGTACAAGGAACGACATTCTCCCTCGTTGTCGTGTATATACATCGGCAATGGAAAGGGTGTCGTTGTACTTTAAAGTACGTAAAACTATGCCATCCAATATCTCAGCCATAAGGTGATTCCCACATTTTACCCACAAAATTAAAAAAAAATACCGAAAACGTTTGCCAATTAAAAAAAAGATTATACCTTTGCACTCGCTTTGGCAATATTATGTGCTGGAGCAACCCTCAAAAGGGGTTCTTTAAGGCCGGCCCATTCGTCTATCGGCTAGGACGCAAGATTTTCATTCTTGAAAGAGGGGTTCGATTCCCCTATGGGCTACAAGTAAAACTAAAAAACATTTTAAAGAGATGGCAAATCACAAATCATCACTTAAGAGAATCAGACAGACTGAGAAGAGAAATCTTCAGAACCGTTACTTTGGTAAGAACATGCGTTCTGCAGTTCGCAGCCTTCGCGCTATGACTGACAAGAACGAGGCTTTGGCCAAGTTCCCCGAGGTGCAGAAGATGCTCGATAGAATGGCTAAGCGTGGTCTCATCCACAAGAACAAGGCTGCAAACCTCAAATCTGGTTTGTGCGCTAAAATCGCAAAGTTAGCCTAAATTTTCATAAACATATATTTACCTACAAAAGGCTGGAGATACCTCCAGCCTTTTCGTGTTGCACCCATACCAAACCCCTTTTGCAGACTACAAAAGGGGGTCAAATATTTAATGCAAAATCCTTGCAAAAGAGGCTGTTTTTCACTAACTTTGTTCAGTTATTTTGATAAGAAAATTCTACCATGAACGAAGATATAAACAAGAATTCAGCGGCCAGCTATTCCGCCGACAGCATACAGGTTCTCGAAGGCCTTGAAGCCGTTCGCAAACGTCCTGCGATGTATATTGGCGACATCAGCGAGAAAGGTCTCCACCACCTTGTATACGAGGTTGTTGACAACTCTATCGACGAAGCAATGGCCGGCTTCTGTACACACATACATGTAACAATCAACCCCGGCAACTCGATTACCGTACAGGACAACGGACGTGGTATCCCCGTTGACATGCACGAAAAGGAGGGACGCTCGGCACTCGAGGTCGTAATGACAGTACTCCACGCCGGCGGTAAGTTCAATAAAGACTCATACAAAGTTTCAGGAGGTTTGCACGGTGTAGGTGTATCCTGCGTAAACGCCCTCTCTACACACATGAAGACAGAGGTCTTCCGAGACGGCAAACACTACGAGCAGAACTACTCATGCGGTAAGCCACTCGAAGCCGTACACTGCGTTGGAGAAACCACATTGAGAGGCACAAAACAGACCTTTCAGCCAGACGGTTCAATATTCGTTGTAACAGAATACCAGTACCAGATTCTGGCAACACGCCTTCGCGAACTCGCATACCTGAATGCAGGTATCACCATCACACTCACCGATGAGCGCGAAGCCGACGAAAACGGCAACTACAAGAGCGAGACATTCCACTCAACCGAAGGTTTGAGAGAGTTTGTACGCTACATCGACTCATCACGCACACCACTCGTGAGTGACGTAATCTACCTCAACACCGAAAAGGCAGGTATCCCCATTGAAGCCTCAATAATCTACAACACAGGCTACAGTGAGAATGTACACACATACGTAAACAACATCAACACCTACGAGGGTGGTACACACCTTGCCGGTTTCCGCCGCGCATTGACACGTACACTCAAGAAATACGCCGACGACACAAAAGCTCTTGAAAAGGCAAAGGTCGAGATTTCAGGCGAAGACTTCCGCGAAGGATTAACAGCAATCGTATCGGTAAAGGTTGCAGAACCACAATTCGAAGGACAGACAAAGACAAAACTCGGTAACAGCGAGGTTACAGGAGCCGTAGATCAGGCTGTAGGAGAGGCTTTGTCGTACTACCTGGAGGAGCACCCCAAAGAGGCAAAGATGATTGTTGACAAGGTGATTCTTGCAGCCACAGCACGTATTGCAGCGCGCAAGGCACGCGAGAGCGTACAGCGCAAGAACCCAATGAGCGGTTGCGGTATGCCAGGAAAGCTCGCCGACTGCTCCGACAAAGACCCGGCAAACTGCGAATTATTCCTTGTGGAGGGTGACTCTGCGGGAGGTTCGGCAAAACAGGGCCGCAAGAACAAGTTCCAGGCCATTCTTCCACTGCGCGGTAAAATCCTCAACGTAGAGAAGGTAATGTGGCACAAAGCTTTTGAGAGCGACGAGGTAAACAACATCATACAGGCAATAGGCGTACGCTTTGGACTCGACCCCGAGGACAGCAAAAAAGCCAACATCGAGAAACTCCGTTACCACAAGATTATCATGATGGCCGATGCCGACGTCGACGGCGCACACATCGGAACCCTTATCATGACACTCTTCTACCGTTACATGCCCGAGATTATCGAAGGCGGACACCTGTACAAGGCCATGCCACCACTCTACCTGTGTTCAAAGGGCAAGGTAAAGAAATACTGCTACGACGACAAGGAGAAAGAGGCATTCATCCAGGAGTATGCAGGTGGCAACGAAAAAGACATCAACATACAGCGTTATAAGGGTCTTGGAGAGATGAACCCCGAACAGCTTTGGGATACCACCATGAACCCCGAAACCCGCACACTGAAACAGGTTACAATACGCGATGCCCAGGAGGCCGACTACATATTCTCAATGCTCATGGGAGACGACGTAGGCCCACGTCGCGAGTTTATCGAACAGAACGCCACATACGCAAATATCGACGCTTAAAAAGCGTTTTAACAAACGAGCAAGCCTGCAGATCAAACACCTGCAGGCTTGATTCATTTACACGACACCACCCCTGAGTAAAAAAAGAAATCCGAGAAAACACACATAACGCGCGCACCGGGAAATGCGCGCATTATGCATTATAAATCATCATTCTTCGCCACGAAGGCTCCGGATATGCAGCAATACAGTATCAAGATGTTTCTTATTAGCCTTTTGCTGACTGTAGCCCCAAACAGCAGCTACACCCATAGCAAATGCTGTAACAGCAAAGACCTCAAGACTAAAACAGAAGTCAGACGCAACAAGTATTGTCCACGCAACAAGTGCTATATAAGGGAGTATCATTATCTTCTCCGTCAGAGAACGGAGTCGCTTATGGTCAATAACCCTCTCTTGAGCATCGGTCATACTCATTGACGATAGTCTATCAATAGCAAGAGCATTATAACACCTGCGATTCAACAGATATTCAATTAACCCAACAGCCAATATCAATAGGCCGAAACCCCAATAAGCAATCCCTTTATCCAAATACATCACAAGGAAAACAACACTTATGATTGGCGAATATATTATAGATGTACTGAATCTGTTTTTATACCATCGTTCAATATGAGATAATTTCTCCCGTATTGCCCCATTCACAATACCTTCGCTGATAATGCGCTGTTTCTCCAGCTTACTGTCCAAAAGACCGAACTGTTTTTTAAGTTCCTCAAACTCTTTGAATTCAAGTTCACCCTGTCTCATAATTCTTAATTTAGTTGTTAGACATTGATTTCAACTGTTCCTTAATACGGAACAACCTGGTGGTTACGTTTGACAGCGTTATACCGACAACGTTGGCTATATCCCGATAACTCATATTCTCCAGCCAAAGAAGAATAATTGCCCTATCAAAGACATCCAGACGGTTAATCCTGTCATACAACATCTGAATCTGCTTACTGTTCTCGTCTTCATCGTGATACAAATCTATGTCTACCAAAAGAGGAACCGTCTGTACACGACTTTTCTTCTTTCGTTCCTGATTGTTGCAAGTATTGAGACTCACACGCCAAATCCAAGTCTTTATATCACAATCTCCACGAAAGTTCTTAAAACCCTTCCAAAGATTTATAAGAATCTCCTGGAAAAGGTCATCGACCTCATCCTTGTCATTGGAAAAGAAATAGCAGACAGTATAAATTGTCTTACGGTATTCCTTAACCATTTCAGTAAATTTCCGTTCAGTATTATCCATCAGTTTTTTGTTTTTAGAAGCTTCTTGTTTCTACTTGTTTAGACACACAGATGCTTAAAAACTTTCATAAAAAAAGAATTATTTTCAAAATATGAGAACTATATATGCACTATGAGAAAATACTCAACTTCTTTGACAAACGTTCTACAAATGCCGCATCGGAGTCATTTAATGCAAAAATCAAAGCTTTTAGGGCACAGTTCAGAGGTGTAAAAGATAAAGATTTTTTCCTTTTCAGGTTATCAAAATTATATGCTTGATTTTGAAATCCCTCAGAATTTTACGTTGATCCCGAAAAAATATAAAAATGTTGCCAAATTGTAGCCAAAATTGGGTTATGGAATAAAAGAAAATCTCCTAAATCGTTGTTTTGCAACAATCTAGGAGATTTTTTCTGCGGTGCGTACGGGACTCGAACCCGTGACCCCATGCGTGACAGGCATGTATTCTAACCAACTGAACTAACGCACCAGAATTTCAAAGTTTACTGCTTTGTTCGTGTCTTAAAGCGAGTGCAAAGGTAGGTTTTTTTTTTATATCTGCAAACTTTTTCGAAGTTTTTTTTCAAAAAATTGCATTTTTTCTGCTTTTTTCTTCAAAACGGGCTGTTTTTCGCCATTTTTTGCACTAAAAGCACGTTTTCGTACCCTGTTTCACAGCGCTTCCAATCTTTAAGTAAAACACCCTCTTCAAAGCCTGCTGCAGAAAAAAGCTTGCGACTTGGCATATTTTTTTCAGGAATATAGGCATAAAGCTGGTGAAGATGCAGGCGGCACAGCGCATAATCGCACAAAAGATTCAATGCACGCGAAGCAATTCCCTTACCACAATACACACCCAAAAGTCCAATACACACCTCGGCTCTACCATTAATGGGGTCAAATTCGGCAAGATCTATCATACCCGCACATTCGCCACTATTCAACTCTATAACAAAACGCGCCTGACGCTCTGTAAAAAGATCCTGTGTGCTGTTTTTAAGATATTCTCTTAGGGTGTGCCTTGAATATGGCAAAAGAGTACTGCCAACCTCCCACAAGGCTGTATCATTCTCCATTTTATAGAGCAGTTCAAGATCCTCAGGCTCGGGAGAGCGAAGAAGAAGGGTATCGTCTTTAAGCCACACGCTCATATAGCTCACATCTCTATAACCCCATTGGAGTTGTAAATGATACCATCGGTAATCAGAATCTTTCTTTCGGGAGAATATGTCGCAATCTTCAGCCCTTCATGTTTCAGATTCTCAAGCGTACAAACCATTGTGTCGTACGAAATACATGAGGTATCGAACAACACATGATTGCAACCGCCGGGGTTTGTCACTTTAACCTTACCGCTTGTCAAATCAGCATCACAAGCCTCAACAAACGTACAACAACGACCGATTTTGTTCTTTTTGAAGAAACCTACAATCTCGTCATAAGTCGACCTCTTGCCAACAACCACAAAACTCTGCTCCGGCTCAACCTTTCGTGCATCCCATCCCTTTCCCAACAACAGTGGGTTCAGAATGTGGATACGGAACTTGAGCAACAGCACCACCAATGTCAATGGCATATATGACAATATATAGTATAGTGGATTATGCTTCTTGAAGAAAATCTGCAGCGAATAATACAACCAGTATCTGTATTTCAGTTTACTTCTGACAGAACTTTCGCCCTTGTAGTGCAGGATTGGATATGGCAGATAGAAGTTCTTTGCACCCGATTTGAGCATGCGGTACGAAAGGTCGCTATCTTCCCAGTACATGAAGAACTTTTCATCAAGGAAACCTATCTCCTGAAGCTTGCTGCGACGTAACATCATGAACGCTCCCGACACCATCTCTATAGAGCAAACCTCATCCTCGGGCAAATAACTCATATAATAATGACCGAACAGTTTGCTCTTGGGGTAGCGTTTACAGAAACCGGCAGCCTTGCATATACTCACCCAAGGTGTCACAATACCTCTACGACTTTCCAGTGCAAAATTTCCGTCCTTGTTGAGCATCTTGACACCGACAGCACCGGCTTCGGGATTTCCATCCATAAAAGCCACGGTGCTTGCTATTGAATCACGTGTCACTATGGTATCCGGATTAAGCATTAATACATACTCACCGCATACATGCTCAAACGCAATATTGTTTGCACGGGAAAATCCAAGGTTTTCCTTATTGGCAATCCATTTTACACCAGGGAAACGAGAAGTTATATAATGCGTAGAATCATCATCGGACGCATTGTCCACAATGATGACCTCATGTTCTATTCCCTCGGCAGCCTTCTCAAGCGAGCAAAGGCACTGTTCAAGGAAATATTTTACATTATAACTTACTATTATTACCGACAGCTTCACTACTCGTCCGCTTTATTTGTTTAAACCCTGAATATAGTCCTCCAGAACCGTTCTGGTAGGATAACTATAGGCCAACGCACCATAGCCAAGTATTGCGCAATACAACGCTCCTTCATAGTTAAGCCCGTAATACACGAACTCACTGACAACTATTGCTATAAACAATATGAAAATGCGCTGCAATGCCTTCTTGTTGAAGAATCTCAAAGAAGCAGCTTTTCCACCCATATTCTTTGCTTTTGCCAATCCCCTTGTAAAACTTTTTATTGCAAGCGGAATAAGAAGAACAGTGAGCATGACCGACATCACCTGCACAACATATACAGTTGACTCGGACATAACATTCAACAACGCACCTTTGTAAAGATAACCACTCTCAAAGGCAAGCACAACCAACAATGCGGACGCTACAGACACCGCATAGTTTATTCTCAACCATTTCAATACTCTATCCTTCTGCATTACAATACTGTTTTTCCTGTAAACGGTGTACGGTTGACAATGGAACTGCCAAGTGTAACCTCATCGGCATACTCCAGTTCATCACCAACAGCTATTCCACGCGCAATGACAGAGAGTTTTACTCCATATTGCGACAATTTACGATAAATATAAAAGTTTGTCGTGTCACCCTCCATGGTAGAACTGAGTGCCAGGATAACCTCCTTTACTTCACCAGCAGATACCCGCTCTACAAGAGTGGATATATTGAGGTCGCCTGGAGAGACACCATCCATTGGAGATATGACACCTCCCAAAACATGGTATACCCCACGATACTGCATTGTATTCTCTACAGCCATTACATCCTGTATATTCTCAACAACACAAATCACCCCGTGGTCGCGCATTGGGTTGGCACAAATTGGGCATATATCGGTATCCGATATGCTGTGGCACACGCTGCAATACTTTGCATCACGTTTAAGGGTTGTTATGGACGAAGCAAACCCCTCGACCTCGCTCTCATTCTTGCGCAAGAGATGAAGCACAAGACGTGTCGCAGTCTTGCGCCCGATACCGGGAAGTTTGGTAAACTCCTTTACAGCCCTCTCGAGCAGTGTCGATGGATATTCCTGATTCATTTTTCTACAATGCAGTTCTTCTTTGATACACCTTGTCCAAAAAAGTCTGGCGAAGATAGTCAAAAAAGATGACAATATCACACAAAGCCGGTACTAACTTGCACAGCAATGCAAAATACTTGTAACAATATAACGTGCATACACAGTTTATATTGTACATGCACGTTATATATTTATGATAAACAGAATATCACTTGATATCAACCGTTACCGAAGCCGGGAACAGACGCTCCGGATCAAAGAATTCGGCACAGCTCTCAACCATAGCACTGAGCCTTGGCACAACTTTACCTTCAAAGGCGACCTTACCATTCACTACAACCTTCACCGGTTGTGAAAAATCGAACAACTGCTCACTGAGGAAAATTGTTATTTTACCTTTTGTAGCGACCTCATAACTTTTGCTGAACAACATTGGAATATTATACAGTTCCTTTATTGTTGTATATGTAACATTATTCACCTTTACGTCAACAACATTGTCGGCAATCTGCACCTCGTAGCATGTACGCTCCTCGTCGCTGTTACGTGAAGTCTCATTGACTTTTATATTGTAGAAGCCTGTGCGGTGACGGCCATACATATCATAATCTTCCCAATAGAAATATGTGGGATGGGGATTTCTTGTGTGCTTTGCAAGCCATGGGGTTGTCTTCTCATAATTTATGCCATGCCCCATATTTGGTATAAGCTCTATAAAGTGGTTATACATACCGGGATGCGCAGCCTGCAGACTATCCATCACCAACGACGCATTATAGGTCATCATGTTTCGTCCGAAACTATAATCCCTTTCACCGGTACGCAACGAGAATGCTATATTGGCAAGGTTCTCCATTGGGGCATTCTTCAACGGTTCACCACCAGCCATAGGGCCTGCTCCGGCAAGATAATCGGCATAGAACGACGCCAGACGCTGGCTACCATAACCACCCTCGGAAATACCATAGAAATATATTCGGTTTGCGTCTATACTACTGTCAACAAATGCAAGACGCAGCAGTTTTTCCCAAGCCCATTGCTTGCTCTGTATTGCCCAACGATAATGATCCTCACGGGGGATCTGAGGTATAAAATGCAGTGATGGTGAATCCTCGTAACTATAGCACAAACGAATACCTGTTTTCCACTCACTCACCTTGCTGCCTGAACCGTGCATATAAAGGAACAGCGGGTAGCCATCCTGTGGCTGTTCGCCCTTTTTAATAAAATAGTAAGGCATTACCGCATCGGGCTCCAAATCCTGAGGAAGCCTCCAATAACCCGTATCACGAGGCTCGTCCTGGGCAAACGGAACAATAAAACCGGGGGTCTCGTTTGCAGCCACAGCTTCGCACCAGCATTGCCATACAGTCTCACGCACATCATTTATATCCTTTACCGAAATCTTTTTGTCACCGGAAAAGCCTGCACCGTTGCCGGTAAGCACACCGGAAAAGTATTTCTTTACTTTGCGTTGCCTGCTTCCCGACAACCCCGAAGCACTGCACACTGCTGCTACAAACAACACAGCCATCACAATATAGAAACGTTTCATAGAGATAGAATTATTAAAGATTGTGCTAATGTAGCATTATTTTACAAATAAAGCAAAAAGCATGCCTATTGTGACATGCTTTTTGCTTTATAACTTATGTAAGTACTATTACTTTCTCACATACACCTTTGAGTGTACAGCTTTACCATCGGCACTCTTTACCGACACAATATACAAGCCTTGCGCTACAGGAATATAGGTATTACAGCCATTGTATACCACAGCACCTCCTACGCTATACACAGTTGTATATACACTGTTCTCTGAAGCGTTATTGACAACTATGGCACCAGGAACAGCAGAGACTGCAACAACAGCTTCATCAACAACATCTATGGCTGTTGCATCTGCAATCCAGAAATAACCGTTGCCAGGATAATTGAACACATTGTTGGAAAGGATTCCAATTCTTGTCTTACTGCTGTCGTAATAAGCAATGGTTATATCATAGTCACCAAGTGACGCTTTGGCTGTACATTCACAAGGTATAGTGATATCGGCAACATCACCGGCCTTTATTGAAACAGGAATATACTCACTCTTGACAACGGTATTTATACCGGCCGACACACTCACACGCACATAACCGTCAAAATCGGCATTGATTGCGGCAACTTTCAATTTTGTTTCAAAAGAACTTCCCTGAGCAACAGCCTTTCCTTCATTAATATTGATTCTGCTTGCTGCATAAAGCATAGCGGCCTGCTGTTTTTCAATATTGAATCTTGGCATGACAACAGAGTGCTTTATCTGCACCCAATCATCCTGGAGTTCACAAACATAAGGAATATACTCACCAGGTGCAAGCACAGGAGTATATCCGGCATTGCTATATGTCAATATTTTTGTAGCCCCCTTGGCCAAATTGGCTACCTCGTATGTATCCATAAGGTAGCTTTTACCGGTTGCCACACTCTTTACAAAGATTCCTAATGTTCCAGAATAAGCAGTTTCAGTAGAGGAGATATTCTTTATGGTAGCCTTAATGCTCATTTTCTTGCCCTCGGTCACACTTTCGGCAGTAAATGCCGATACACTTGGTATAGCCCCATCGGGTACTGCAGTAATTGCAAACACCTGGCTCTGTCCCTCAATATCGATAAGGCTATTGGTATCGACTTCAAGTTTACGGTCGGTATAATAATTCTTTACATTATACATGAACGACACAAAGTAATTGCACTCCTCATTGAGTTTCTCGTATGTTTCGAACTCGGCATAGATCTCTCTGTCATCGTACACATCAACCATTGCCGCGTAGTTTGTAAGTATCGTTCTCTTGTATGTACCATCGGCCTGCTGTTTGTTGAGAACAGGCACAATAATTACAGTTGAATTAAATTTGTTGCGGTTGATGAAGTTTGCTGTGAACGAGAGCAAATCTCCCTTGTACATAGGTGTTATCTGGAAATCAAAACTTGCAAGTCCAACATCAGGAGTTGCTTTGTACAACTTGGTCTGTGTATCGCCTATCTCCATAATAAGTTTATTGTCACCTGGCATAAAACTGAAGCTACCATCGGATTTCTTGTAGCAAACCTTGATGTTGTAGCGTCCATTAGGTCTGTCGGTAATATTTACCGAAAATGTCAGATAATAACCATTTGAATTATTGCTGGGGATACTCAAAGTTGCTCCGCTGATTTCATGGACAGCATACTTTCCATTCTCTTCTTCAATGGCAACTGCAAGCGAAGATGTAACAGTAGAGTGTGACCAGTTAAGGAAATAGGTTGCAATCTTGAAGCGAATGTTTCCTGTTACCGAATTTACCACATACTCTTCAACGGCTGTATTGGTAGCATCATTCGGATTGAATATTTCGGTATAGTACAATGTTGGGTCACCCGACCTGTATGAATCACCCGAAGTTCTTGGGCGTATGTTTGCAACAACAGCCTGAGCCACATTGTATCGTCCGGCACCACCTCCGGTACCAATTCCCGATGGTTTCATATATGTCATGCTGAAGTAACCGTTAAAGCTGCCACTCCAACCCCAATCTATGTGCAGAAGGTTATTCTCATCAATACCGTCACACACGAATGCGTGTCCCGACTCAAAGTTCTGCGACTGTCCTGAAAACAGCAGTGGCTGACGCGCTTCAAGGTTCTTTCTGATCAAAGAGACAAATGCCTCCTCGGTAGTTTCGGAACGGCGCACAACAGTAACTTCGGGGGAATAATCAAAAACATTCACAATGGCTTCGCCTACGCTATATTCACTACTGCCGGTACCCGAAAGTGCATAATGACTGCCGATAGCTTTACCCACGTCAACCATAAGCTGAGCTACCGCGTTGGCTTGTGCTGTAGTATAACCACTTTTGTAACTACCGAGCATATTGGCCCAATCGTACACATGAGAAGTTATGTTGACATTTTCGACAATACCTGTAATATTGTTGTTCCACGAAACGTTCTTCTTTGGACTCTTTGGCCACTCGTGGAACTTCAAAATCTGCGCCATAGCAGTTGCAGTACATCCGGTTGGAGGCAACTGACCATTGATAGTCGGGCACATATTGTTGTAGGGAGCACCCTGGTCCCAAGTAGTCTTGAGCATTGGCTCGACTCTTGTTCCCTTAGCTACCTGTACCTTCGCTGGTTCTACAGCACCGGAACGGACATTGTCGACATACTCACTGTACTCGCCCAACCACGCAACAAGAGCGTCAGGCATATCTGCTGCATAGTTTGTAGCATCTGTTGAATATCCTACAATAGCAGGCAATTCATCCTCGCCCGAGACAATTACAAATCCACCGCTCTTCTCGGGTGTAAACAGATAGAACTGAGGATCATTCTCCTTGATATTGAAGCGGGAAGCAACTTTTGACATCTCAGACGAACTGCATGGTACAAGTTCAACAGCCTTGTCGTCCGATTGGCTTTTCCAGAAAGTCTTTGCTACCTCAAGAGCCTTCTCCGGCTCTACAGGATTGGCAAACAACACCGTAGCCACAAAGAATGATAGTAATAAAAAAGTAAAGATTTTTTTCATAATCAATGTTATTTAGCAACGTTATTTTGGCAAATGTATTATAAAAGGTATTCTTTTCCAAACAAAAACAGCAATTTGTAAACTTTCACCATTATTTATATTAAAAAATGTTCAAGTTTAACAATTTCTTGTTATGGACACCTTTTTATAAAACAGGTAATTTTGCAACCGTAATAAATCATTGAAATATAAAACAAAATAAAATATGAAAAAATTTATCATTACACTCTTTTTAAGTTTTGCAGCCATAGCGTTGTATGCCAACGACGGACCTGCTATAAAAGAGGGTAACACCATTTCGGGACATGTAATTGAAGATGGAGGCGAGGAGAATATCCCATACGCTTCCATTCTTATTGTAGAGAGCGGTAACGGCACAATGAGCAACGAACAGGGAAGATTTGAATTCCGCAACCTTGCACCAGGCAAGTATACCCTGCGTGTATCGGCAGTAGGTTACACCACCATGACTAAAGAGGTTACTGTGAACAAGGAGTACACCACCGTTGTACATTTTAAACTAAAGATGGAGGATGTTGCCATTGAAGAGGTTGTTGTTTCGGCCAACCGTAACGAAATAAGTCGTTGGGAAGCTCCGGTTGTTGTTTCAGTAGCGTCGAAAATGCTCTTCGAGACTGTAAATGCACCCGACCTTGCAAAAAGCCTCAACTACATAACAGGCTTGCGTGTAGAAAACAACTGCCAGAATTGTGGTTTTCCACAGGTGCGCATTAACGGACTCGAAGGCCCATACTCACAAATTCTCATAAACAGCCGCCCCGTGGTGAGCGCGCTTAGCGGAGTGTATGGTCTGGAACAGATTCCTGTCAATATGATTGAGCGAGTGGAGGTTGTGCGCGGCGGTGGCTCGGCACTGTTTGGTGCAAATGCCGTTGGCGGCACAGTAAACATCATAACAAAAGATCCTGTGAGTGACTCATTCTCACTTACATCAAACCTCACCGGCTACAACGGCAACAGTTGGGAGCAGAACATGGGAGCAAATGTATCTTTGGTATCAAAGGACAACTCATACGGCATTGCTGTATATCAGAGCTACCGCAACCGTAACCCATACGATCACGACGGCGACGGATTTTCCGAGATTGGCAAGGTGAATATAAACACATTCGGTCTGCGCACGTATTACCGTCCCACACACACCAGCCGTTTGAGCCTTGAATACCATACAACAAGCGAAAAGCGTCGTGGTGGCAACAAGTTCGACCTGCAGCCACACGAGAGCGACATCACAGAACAGACCGAGCATACCATAAACAGCGGAGGAATTGCATACGACCTTGGATGGCACGGATACAAGAACAAACTGTCGCTGTTCACATCGGTACAGCACATAGACCGCAACAGCTACTACGGTGCACAGCGCGACCCGAATGCATACGGCAAGACCGATGACCTCACATGGATTGCAGGCGCCACATACACCGGTAGCTTTAACAATATAATATTTGCACCGGCCACCATCACCGCCGGTACAGAGTTCCAGGAAAACCGTCTGCACGATATAATGACAGGCTATAAGCGCGATATGAAACAGGATGTGCGCATTGCAAGTACCTTTTTGCAGAGCGAGTGGGATATAAATCCTTTCACGCTGCTTGCAGGAGTAAGAGTCGACAAACACAACCTTATTGAAAACCCTATATTCAGCCCACGAGTGAACCTCTTGTTCAAGCCCGACAGGAACTTTCAGGCACGCATTACCTACTCCACTGGTTTCCGTGCGCCACAGGCATACGACGAAGACCTGCACGTGACAGCCGTTGGCGGTGAGGGGGTACAGATACAACTTGCCGACAACCTGAAAGAGGAACGCTCCAACAGTTTCAGCGGCTCAATAGACTGGACTGTCAATTTTGGCCATTGGCAGGCAAATGTTCTTGTCGAGGGATTCTACACCGGGCTTGACAACGTGTTCATTCTTGAGGATGTTGGAGAGAACAGCAATGGTTATGCCATAAAGGAGCGCCGCAACGGCAAAGGTGCCAAAGTGTATGGTGCGAATATTGACACAAAGATTGCCCATGGAAAGGATATTTCATTACAGCTGGGCTTTACTGCACAAAAGAGCCGATACAAGCAGGCCGAAGTTTGGAGCGAGGCCGATGGCGTTGCACTTACAACTAGACGTATGATGCGAACCCCCGATTATTACGGCTACTTTACCCTTGCAACAACGCCTGTAAAGAATCTTGACCTGTCGCTGTCGGGAACATACACCGGTTCAATGATTGTTCCGCACTATGCCGGCTACATTGAGAACGACCGCATGGAAACAACTCCCGATTTTTTTGACCTCAACTTTAAGGCTGCATACACGTTTATATTGCGCAACCACGTGAACCTGCAGGTTAATGCCGGAGTACAGAATATTTTCAATAGTTTCCAGAGCGACCTTGACAAGGGAGAGTTCCGCGACTCGGGCTACTTCTACGGCCCAACCCAACCAAGAACAATCTTTGTCGGTGTAAAAATATCAAAGTGACAAATAGTAAAAAAGATAGCCACGGCTATCTTTTTTACTATTTATACAATAAAATTATCTCTTTTTCACATCTTTACACTATCTTTGAGCTAATCTCAAAAAATCATTACTATGAAAAAGATTTTTATTTCGCTAACATTGACATTGCTATGCAGTCTTGCCGTAGCGCAGAATGTTCAGGTTCATTACGATTTCGGTCGAGGTCTTTACAAGGAATTGGACGCACGTCCAACCATCACTACAACAGTAGAGATGTTCCGTCCCGACAACTACGGTAGCACATTCTTCTTTGTGGATATGGACTACAATTCGGGCATGAGCGGTGCTTATTGGGAAATTGCACGTGAGCTCTGCTTCTGGAAGGATAGCAAATGGAACTGGCTTTCGGTTCATGTTGAATACAATGGTGGTTGCAGCGTAGGCGCAGGCTCATTCAACGACAGTTGGCTGGGTGGTCTAACCTATTCGGGACACTCACAGGATTTCAGCAAGACATGGTCGCTTTCGGCAATGTACAAATGCATCCCAGGTACACGCAACAATAAAGGCAAGCTCGATGTACACAACTTCCAGCTTACTGGCGTTTGGGGTATTGAATTCGGCAAAGGCTGGTTCTCACATTCAGGTTTTGTTGATTTCTGGCGCGAACACCGCGCATGGCAGAACACAGAATACATTTTCCTCTCCGAGATACAGTTCTGGGTTAACCTTAACAAGATGGAGAGCATGAAAAACAGCAATCTGAGCGTTGGTACTGAGGTTGAAATTTCAAACAACTTTGTTGACAAAGGTTTCTATGCAATCCCAACACTTGCAGCCAAGTGGACATTCTAAAACAAACACATTATAATTAAGGAATACAAATCATGTTAAAGAAACTATTCGGTCTCAATCCTAATGAGACAACTCCACGTACCGAAATAATGGCAGGTATAACAACCTTCCTTACCATGTCATATATTTTGGCCGTAAACCCAAGCATATTCTCGGGACTCATGCCCGAGGGAGCTGTTTTCACAGCAACAGCGCTTGCAGCAATCGTAGGTTGTGTTGTAATGGCTTTGTGGGCAAAATTGCCATACGGCCTTGCACCCGGTATGGGCCTCAACGCTTTCTTTGTATATACCATCTGCGGTATAATGGGATATACATGGCAGTTTGCACTTACAGCCGTGCTTATTGAAGGTCTTATATTCATTGTGCTCACCCTGACTAATGTACGTGAAGCAATTGTCAATGCCATACCGCTCAATTTGCGATACGCAATTGGTAGCGGTATCGGACTTTTCATCGCCTTTATTGGTCTGCAGAGTTCGGGTCTGGTTGTAATGCAGGAGGGTACACTTGTAACTCTTGGTGATGTTACATCGGGCAGTGCGCTACTGGCTTTGATAGGTCTTGTTATAACCGGTGTGCTTTACATCATGAAGGTACGCGGTGCAATGCTCATAGGTATTCTCGCAACAACATTTATTGGTATCCCAATGGATGTGACACCCGATATTACAGCCATAGTGGATACTCCCGACTCAATTTCACCCATTTTCTGCCAGTTCGAATGGGATAAAGTATTCACACTCGACATGCTCGTTGTCGTGTTCACCCTGTTGTTCATCGACATGTTCGACACAATAGGTACTCTTGTAGGTGTAAGCACAAAGGCAGGCATGGTTGACGAGAAGGGACGCGTCAAGAACATCAAGGAGGCATTCATGGCCGACGCAATTGCCACCACAGCCGGCGCATGCCTTGGAACATCAACAACAACCACATATGTCGAGAGCGCAGCGGGTGTTGCTGTAGGCGGACGTTCAGGACTTACAGCATTTACCGTAGGTATCTGCTTTGCAATAGCAATGTTCTTCTCTCCACTGTTCCTTTCAATTCCAGCAGCAGCTACAGCACCTGTACTTATTCTTGTAGGTCTTATGATGCTTGAGCCAATTACCAAAATCGAGTTCAAGGACTTCAGCGAGGCAATACCGGCATTCGTCTGCCTTATTGCAATGCCTATGACCTACTCTATCTCAAACGGTATTCTGCTTGGTATAATTGCCTATGCTATAATAAACATCATTTGCGGAAAGTTCAGGAAACTGACAGCTACAATATGCATACTCGCAGTTCTGTTCGTCATGAAATTTGTGTTCGTGAACCCTGGTGAAGATGTTGAGGTGGTTACACCTAAAAATGAGGTACAGAATGTATTCAAGTCAATAAATAATGTGAAAGCCGACAACAAGAAGGAGCAGATTCTTGCAGCACTCAATATATGGAATGTCGAGGATGTGGATGCCACATACAGCATGTATATTGTTGCCGAACAGATTTTCACAAAGGACTCAATAGCACAAACAGGTGGTTTTGATATTGCCGATGCAGATATCAGCTACGACAATCTCCCCGTGTTCGTGGCAAAAGTCAACGAGGTGACTAAATATGTAATTCCAATCATCGACAATGGCTTGTGCAACGGTTATGCAGCTATAAACGAAGATGGCAATACCATTTATGGCATTTATAAATCGCACATGAATGAAGAGCCGTCAACTGTTGAGGAGACTACAGAAACTGTTGAACCTACAGTAACAGAATAAATCAGTCAAGTACTATAAGAAATACAACACTCTCGTCGCTGTTGTGAGCAAGTTGCAGGCTTCCGCCGTGCAGACGTATTATTTGCTTCGACACAGCGAGACCTATACCGGAACCACCTTGTTTGGTTGTATAGAATGGAGTGAAAAGATTCTCGGCAACTTCGGATGGAACAACCCCACCGTTGTTGCCGATTTCTATATGCACACGCTCGTCTGGTGCAATATGTGAACGGATTTCAATACACCCTTCACTCCCCATTGCACTGCATGCCTCAACAGCATTCTTAAGGATGTTCAAAAACACCTGTGATATCTGGTCACGATCGGCATAGATAATTGTATCGGCCGGTTGTACCGATACATTCAGTTTCACCTGCCCGAAATTCATTAATGCAACAGTCTCCTTTACAAGCCCCAGGAGGTAGAAAGCCTGTTTTTGTGGCAATGGAATGCGGGTAACTGTCCTAAAGGAATCTATAAATCTCATCAACCTGTCACTGGTTGAGTGAATTGTCTCCAATCCCTGCTGTAGTGTCACATCGTCGTTATTACAATGAAGCAGAGTATTGCTTATGGATGTTACCGGTGCAAGCGAGTTCATAATCTCATGAGTTAGTATACGTGTTAGTTTCTCCCATGACAGCACCTCTTGAATGTCTAGTTCGCGGTTTATATTCTCAATGGTTATGACACGCAGGCTATGTCCGTCATGATTCATGAGTGAACAGTTCAGGAGCAAGCATACATCACTGGCCTCGGTCGAGAAGCGTACAATTCGCTGCTCACCGGGTGGAATTGCAAACATGGTATCGGCAAGTTCATCCGAAAGTGGGCGCAATCTGTTTATATGACTTAACATTGGGACACCCAAAAGTGCCAAAGCCTTTTTATTGTTACGAGCAACTGCACCATTCTCATGCACAATCATAATACCTATGTTGGCGCACTCTATCACCGCTTCAAAGTACCTCTCCTTCTCGGCAAC
The DNA here is from genome assembly GCA_017555865.1 of Bacteroidaceae bacterium. Lineage (GTDB taxonomy): Bacteria > Bacteroidota > Bacteroidia > Bacteroidales > Bacteroidaceae > HGM04593. The sequence continues at coordinate 17,834 of JAFZFM010000189.1, read as the reverse complement.
CTTGAGCTTTGCATCATCCAGAACCTCCTTTATACTGTTCAGCGAATAGTTTACTACCGAAAATCTGGAATTGCCACCCCTTGTTGCAAAGCGAAACGAATAATCATTGTTGCGCACAGCATGGAAAATAAAATTAAGGTTCTTTATAAATTTACGGTACACTCCCACAAGTTTCCACACAACAAATAACAGCAACACTGATACCAATGGCAGTAATCCATGCTGTCCGTTTGCCAGAAACCAACCGGCCGCAGCGCTTAACATGATAAGCAGTACAACAAGCACTGCAAGCCGAGAAAAAGAGAGCTTACCTTGTTTCATATACCATAACGCTTGATTTTATTGTATAGTGTCTGTCTTGTTATTCCAAGTCTCTGAGCAACCAACGTAAGATTTCCACCACACGAAATAATAGCCTCGGATATTGCCTTTCGTTCAACCTCCTCAAGTGTCTGCGTCTGCCCGTCCGACACAATTGCCTGGGAGACATAAAGTTGCAGATGTTCTACATCTATTTCACAGCCATCGCACATTATCACAGCCTTTTCCATAACATTCTGCAACTCGCGGATATTGCCCTCAAACGGATGTGTAACCAGTTTTCCGGCAGCTTGTTGAGAGAGTTTAAGGAGTTCCTTGTTGTACTTTCTGCAATAGTGTTCGATGAACATTCCTGCAAGTGGAACAATATCCATTATACGGTTTCGCAAAGGAGGCAGATTTATATGTATGGTATTTATACGGTACAACAAGTCCTGTCTGAACCCACCGCTCTCCACCATTGCAAACAGGTTACGGTTTGTTGCTGTAATCAATCGTATATCCACACTCTGCTGTATATTGCTTCCTATCGGTATTACACTGCGGCTCTGCAATGCAACCAACATCTTTGCCTGCAGATGTAGCGGCAGATTACCTATCTCATCCATGAAAAGAGTAGAGCCGTCTGCAGCAACCATCTTTCCGGTTCGGTCGGAATGAGCATCGGTAAAAGCACCCTTCTTATGACCGAATAGTTCACTTTCGAACAGGTTTTCGGGTATCGCACCCATGTCGAGCGAAACCATCTCACTTGCGTTACGGGTTGAAAGACGATGTATCTCACGCGCCAGAACCTCTTTTCCTGTTCCGTTCTCACCTGTAATAAGAATATTTGCGTCAGTTGCTGCCACACGCTCCACAATGGTCCTTATATTGGCCATCTCGGGGCTACTGCCCCAAAACATAGGAATCTCGGTCCTGACCTGTTGTGGTGCAGTTTTTTTGTTTTTATCCTTGGAGTTATTAAAGGCTGCAAGCAACGTCTCTATCAGTTTTTCATTATTCCAAGGCTTTACTACAAAATCAAAAGCACCCTCCTTCATTGCATTCACCGCCAGGTTCACATCGGCATAGGCTGTAAATAATACAACCTTCACATGCGGGAATTTACCTTTTACCTCCCTTAACCAGAACAGCCCCTCATTGCCGCTGTTTATTCCGGCATGGAAGTTCATGTCGAGCAACAACACATCGGGCTTCTCCGATATCATTGTAGAGACCAGCGAATTGGGTGAAGAGAGAGTGACAACATTTGCAAAATATTTATCGGCAAGCAACTTTACAGCCGACAATATATTCCTGTTGTCATCTACAATGAGCAATGTTCCTTTCTTTGCCATAGAAGTATTTTTATAGATGCGAAGTTAATCATTTTTTAATTAAAACAGCAATATTTGTCACACCGAGTAGACCCGATGTGACAAACACGCATAATAGAGGCTTAATTCGATTTTACGACATCGGCCGGGTTTTCTGTGGCAGCTTTCAGGCTACGTACACTCACCAAGGCTACTGTTACCACAGCAACTGCAACAAGCACAGACAACGGCAACCATATTGCCAATTCTATGCGGTTCACAAACTGCTGCAACCAGTTGTCGGCAATGAGCCATGCCACAGGGGCGGCGATCACAAAACACAGAACTATGATGGCAAGATAACGACGGTTGAACATGGCAACCACACCGCCAACCGTTGCACCGTACACCTTGCGCACAGCAATTTCGCTACGGCGGTGTTGTGTCTCGAACATCACAATACCGAACACTCCCATGAGTGATATTACAACCGCGATGAAGGCAAACATTGAAATAAGGACAGTCTGTTTCTTGGTATCTCCATAAATTCTTGCAACAGCATCATCGACAAACTCAATTTTGGGTTCATCGGCATTGGGTTCAATCTCTTTTGCAATGGCACGTATATCGGCACAAACCTCCTCAATATCCACATTCTTGCCAAGGCGTACATAGAAATACATACGGTAATCCGACGAGGCTTGACTGTAAAGCATCGTATTCATTTTGGCCTTGTTTGCCCCCACAAAGTTTATGTGAGGTATTATACCTATTATCTCTTCATTATCCCATTTGTCACCAATGCCAAGCCCTGTTGCCTGTGATGTGTAATCTGTTATCAAGTATCCGGGAGAGCCCTTAACAAAACCATGCCCCATTATTACAGGAATACCGAATACCTGCGGAGCATTGTGCCGCACATAATGTATCTGCATTTTCACAGTAACACCATCTATCAGCCTCGAATTGTAGTCGCCGGAACCGAAAAGTCCCCAATTTGTCGATGTCACAGCCTCTATATTAGGGTTTGCAGCAAGTGTCTCGATGAAAAGTTCATGTTTCGGTGCAAGGTCTTCCGATTTTATCATAAGCATATTCTCCCTATCCACACCAATATCGTAACGTACCATATAACTATATTGCATGGAGAATACAAGTGCAAGAACCATAAGTACCATAGATACCGTAAACTGCAATGCCACAAGCCCCGAACGCAAGGCGCGGCCGGCCTTTGAGTTTGCAAATCCTTTTTTGACAGCAAGCGAGGCATTGAAACCTGTAATGTAGAATGCAGGATAAACGGCTGCCGCTACAGCCATTATAATGGCAACTGTACACACAAGCACTACGCTTTCTGCATTATCGCCCATTGCCAACGAGAAGTTTACATACTCGTTTATACCGGTACCCTGTACGGCATATATCATGTAAAAGGCAATGACAAGAGCAATAAGCACCAACCCTACGGCCTCAAAAATAAAGTTCCATCGCAATGTTTTGCTGCTTGCACCAAAAACCTTGCATATATTCACTGTCCGCATGCGTACAGGCACAAGAGCCATAAAGAAGTTTACAAAGTTTATGAAAGCCACAATTACAATTACCAGAGCAATTGCAAGCTGTGTAATCGTTGTGCCGATGGAACCGTTCAAGTAATTTTCAAACTGTGTATTGAAATAAAACTCATCCATAGGCACAAGTTTTATTTCCAGTTTACACAGTTTCTCTTTCTCCTCCTTGCTGATTTTGGTTCCTGTTGCAGCAATATATTGCTCATACATACTTTCGTTGAATTCATAGTACCTCTTTTGCCACAAAGCAATATATTCATCAGTGCCGGCCCCTTCCCGGAACTTCACGAATACCGAATAGTTCCAGTTGTTGTTTACCAAACCGTCTTTCCTGTTGTCGTTGCGGAATATGTGCCGTCCGCCAAGAATGGTATTCTCGTCAAAATCCTCGAATATTGCAACAACCGTGAGCGGTGTACCCGGTACAAGTTCTCCCTCCTCGAGTTTGATGACATCTCCAACAGTTATACCCATTGTCTTTGCCATGCTCTCCGACACCACAGCTGCATTCATCTGCCCGAAGTCTTCGGTGTTTCCTGCAACAATGCCGAACGAGAATACATCGAGCAGTGTGCTGTTGCATTTGGTAACACCGCATTTGAACTTCTCATAGCCATTCCCGTTGCCATTTATCCACACATGGGTGGGGCTCTCATACCACGCCATTGAGGCAATGCTCTCAACAACAGGCAAAGCCTCTGCGGTTTCGTATGAAACAGGATTGGGCGCATTTTCATTATAGCGTCCCAACATTTCGCTGTAAGGCGATATCATATATATCCGCTCATTGTCCTTAATGGAACCGTTGTAGGTGAAAGCACTGTACACCTGTGCCATAATAATGTAGAAGGCAGCAAAGGCCAGTGTGAGCCCCACCACGTTGAGTAGCGATGCCACCTTAAAGCGCTTGAGCGTTGTTATAAAGTTTTTGAATGCTATTTTCATAGTGTTTTTATTTTATCAATTGTTCTTTTTTATAGTATCGACAGGATTTGCCATGGCAGCTCTCAATGCAATGAACATCTGTACAGCATATACTATTGTAACCACCAATAGTGCCCCCAACAGATATAACCACCAAGGTACAGTACATCTCATCTGTGCACGTGTCGAGAGATAGGTGTCGTTACTCCACACCGCAACAGCAACACCACACACTGTTGCAGGCAACACAATCCACAGGAACCTTGTACCCAAGACGGCAAGAACCTCGCCAATTGTTGCACCGCAGACCTTACGTACTGCAATTTCCTTGCGACGGCGTGCCATCTCACCCAGCAGATAACCGCACAGTCCTATAAGCGAAATCACAAGCACCACAAATGCAACTATAAACATACCGTCACGCATTTGTCTTATATCGGCAAATGTCAAATCTATCCACTCCTGGTATGTTATTATCTTGTATTTATAATAATCGTCATATATTGACGAAACAGCCTTGTCAAGCGCTTTCATATTATCCTCGTCAATACCGGTCAACAGAATATTGTACAGCACCACAAATTTGTAATCAGGAGCAATATCACTGATATAAGGTACCGTATGCAGCACAATCGGTAGCACCTCACCGGTACTCATCATACGATAGTCGGCAACAACACCCACTATTTCAAACGGCACCATAGAACTGTCGTATATGGTCTTGCCTATGGGTGAATCACTCCAGCCACGCTTCTCAACATACTTTTCGTTCACAATCACCCTGTTGGCACCATCAGTAGGCAGGAAATTACGTCCTAGTACAATATCCATCTGCATTGAGGGAATATAATTGTGGTCTACGATATCCCAACGGCACGAAAACAACAGATTGCCCTTGTCATCGACACATGGCATTCCGGAATACCCCGATAGTGGAGACTGCGAGGAGAGTCCTACATTCTCTACAAACGGCAGGGTGCGCAGCTTGTCGGCAATGGGTCCTGCATCGCATACTTTTGTCGAGAGTTCTAGCGCCACAAGCCTGTCGAACTTATATCCATAATCGGCATTGGCCAGATAAGATACCTGCCTGTTGCTTACCATAAGGAATATGACCACAGCTACAGCCATTGTAATCTGCAGGAAGAGAAGTGACTTTTTCCACCACGCCCTGTTGTCGCCACCACGACGGAAAGCATAGTCAACGCTCACCACCGAGAATATCATAGCCGGAACAATACCGGCAACAGCAAAGGCCAACAGACACACCAACAGAGGTATCCATATACGCTCCAATGCAAAGATATCACTGAACTTGTACCCGAAAAGGTCAAATATCTGGCTATGCATACTTGTCAGGACAACTGCAGCAACAGCGACAGAAACAAGCAATATGAGAAAAGTCTCGGCCATGAGCATCCTGAAAATAACTGCTCGCGAAGCACCGTTGCATTTCATTGTAGCAATTGTGCGGCTGCGCTCGGAAAGGGAAGAAATGGTAAGCAACACATAGTTCATACAAGCCACCACAAGTGCTATCAGCGCTATTGCCGAATATATCATCTGCATGGCTCTTACATCGCTCTCTACATATATTGTAGATGTGAGCGGTACAAAATGGTATGTCATCTGCCACTCCTTACAGTAATCCTCAATACCGTGATTCCTTACAAATTCGGGCATTACAGCCTCGACCTGAGCAATATCGGCACCCTCGCACAGTTTGATGAATGTGGTATAACTATCCTGCCCTGTCCATATCTCATCATCGCTGTCATATGGCAGATGCTCAAGAATATCAAAATCCCCTATCGACTGGTTGACGGCAGGCGTCTGAAAGACACCGGCAACAATTTCATTTCCCAGTTTCTTGCCAAGCGGGTCATCGTCACCGAACATTTTCTTTGCAAGACGCTCCGAAATCATCACCTCGCCACCGGCAGCCCCCTCGCTGCTGAGTATCCTGTGCGGGTCACCACTTATAACTCCAAAGTCAAGGACATCAAAAAAGGAACTGTTTGTCTGTAGAGCTGTAGCCTCCATCAAGTTATCAGTAGTGCCGAAAATTTTCTGCACCTCTTCAAAGTGTACAGCAGCCTCAACCTGTGGTATATCGGCTACAAGATTAGGTGCCAACGGCTTTACCAGTTTATGAGCCATTCCTCCAATCTGCGGCGATTTCGCCCACACCTGGAATACCCTCTCCTTATTGGGAAAAGAGTTGTTGAAAGAGAGATTCAAGCCCACGTAGGAGAACACAAGAAGCGCAATGGCAACACCCATTGACAAGGAGAGCAACCTTGCCAATGAATTGCCACGGTTTTTAAGTAGATAGCGGAATGAATAGTTGAATAATTGCATATAATCCAATTAGAATGTTTTTGACAAGGCAAAGGCTGTGATGCCTGCAAGAGTGCTGAAGAGCAAGCACACTGCGTATTTGCCCGTCATCTCTTAAAATCATTGTAGCGAGGCAAAGACAAGGCTTGCGAAGTTGCGGGGAGCGCAGTTTACTGAGCGTAAATGAGCACCACAGCAACGAGCATAACGCAGTATTTGCCCGGTACAATGGTTTTATTACAATTTGTTTGCCACATCGGTCACTATCTGTCCGTCGAACAGACAGATTGTACGTGAAGCAAACTGCGCATCGTGTTGCGAGTGTGTAACCATGATGATTGTTGTTCCTTCGCGGTTTAGTTCCTGAAGCAACATCATTACCTCTTGACCATTCTTTGAGTCAAGATTACCGGTAGGCTCATCGGCAAGTACAAGCTTGGGGTTGGAGATTACGGCACGCGCTATTGCCACACGTTGCTGCTGACCACCTGATAGCTGTTGTGGGAAATGGCCTGCACGGTGCGAAATGTTCATGCGGTCAAGTATTTCATTCACACGTTTCTTGCGCTCCGACGCCTTTACGCCCATAAACACAAGCGGAAGCTCAACGTTCTCGAACACAGTCATTTCGTCGATGAGGTTGAACGACTGGAATACAAAGCCAAGGTTTCCCTTGCGGAACTGTGTACGCTCCCTCTCGCGCAAGCTACCGACCTCCTTACCAAGTAGGCTGTAACTTCCCTCGGTGGGATTATCTAGCAAACCGAGGATATTCAGCAGGGTTGATTTTCCACAACCCGAGGGCCCCATGACAGCAACAAACTCACCCTCTTTAACTTCGAACGAAACACCGTTCAATGCAATGGTCTCAATCTCTTCGGTGAAGAAACTCTTCTTCAAATTTTCTACTTTAAGCATAATTGTATTGTTTTTAATTATTGATTATTTATCTTGAAATTGCATCGACAGGATTGTCACTTGCAGCCTTGTAGGCACGTGCCGTAACCGTCGTAATTGTTATAAGCGCCACAATGGCAATGGCAAGCAGATATACCCATACTGCCATTGTCGCACGATAGGCAAACTGTTGCATCCAGCGGTTGATTATAACATAGCTCACAGGCACTGCCACTATTGAGCATATTGCCACAATGCGCAGATACATCATATTGAACATCTTTAGTATTGAAGCCACCGATGAACCATGTACACGACGTATTCCAATCTCCTTGCGGCGATACTGTGTTTCGAAGAGCACAAGACCGAAGACACCTATCACAGATATCAGAATAGAGAGCATGGTAAACAGGGTTATCAGGGACGATAGTTTCTTTTCTTTCTGATACTGCTGTTCAAGTTCCGCATCAAAAAGGGTTACATCATAGCTGTCGGTGGGGGCGTTGGGCGCATACTCTGCAATAGTCTGCATTATATACTCCTTGACAGCAGAGATATCGGCACCGGCAGCTGTACGCACATACATGGTGGAATTGAGTCTCCAGGGGTATTTGCCGAATACATAGAATGCGAATGGTTCAATGTTATACTGCATGGGGCGATAGTTGAAATCACTGCATATACCCACGACTTCGGCATCGCTGCGGTGTCCGGGTATTTTGTCACCCACTTTGATATCCACTTTGCGTGCAGCATCTTCGTTGAATATGTAAACACCCTCGGTAGTAAACTCGTCACTGCTACGGAAATCCCTGCCATCGATAATATCAATCTTCATAAACTGCAGGAAATCCCACGAAACAGGATAGACCGTAAAGTATATTCCCTTGCCTTCGACATTGCGTCCCCACTGCATTCTTGAGGGTTTCACAAACGAACCGTCGGAAAAAGCGACATCAACAATTGCAGGGTTTTTCACAAGGCTCTGGGCAAAGGCATCTCGCCTTACCTGCGACAATCCGTTCTCCATATCAAAGGACTCAAACACTGTTTCCCCCGGCAAATTATTGACTACAAGAAGGTTTTCCTTGTCGAAACCCATATCGTGCCCAAGCATATACTCGTGTTGGCGGTGTATGAAAAGCGAACAGATTATCAATGTAATAGAGATAAAGTACTGAACGGCAACAAGGGTGTAGCGCAAACGACGACCGGGTGCCGATGTATGGAAACCGGACAACACCATAGCCGGCGAGAAGCGTGTGATATAAAATGCAGGATATATACTTGCCGCCAACCCGGCAATAATAGCTACCGACGCAACGAACAGAGCTATATGCCAATTTTCATAGAGACTTACAGATGTGGAGAGTTGCTCTACCAACTGCGTCTCGGCAAAAAGGGATACAAGCATTGTTGCTACCGCAAGTGAGATAAATACAAGCCCTACAGTCTCGACAAAGAAATTGAGACGCAGAACCAATGTCGGTGCACCAAAGACCTTGTATGTATTTATTGCCTTTATGCGCACGGGGATGAGTGCAAAGAAGAAGTTCACAAAGTTTATCATTGCAATGAGAATTATGAGCAGCGCTATTGCAATGAATGTATATGTTGTGAGCCTGTTACCCACCTCGTGATAAGCAGAGCTGATATCATTTGAGAAATAGAGTTCAGTCAACGGATTAAGGCGCGGAGCAGCCATTTTAATGTATTGCTCGACGGTTTCTTCATCAGCATACAGTTCGTGCTCGACATTCAATGTACGTAACAGAGCCTCCTTCATCTTCTCAACAACAGCATCGGGTGATGCACCGTCTGCGAGCTGTATGTAATAAGGGTTGTTCCAATTGTTGGGGTTTTCATTCTCCTGCGCAATCGACATACCACCCCAACCATCGGTTCCGTCAAGGACACTCGGAGAAGGGAAGTCCTTGCATATTGCCACCACTGTAGCTGTGTTCTCCTCATTGGCATCACGGCCGTAGCATAGTACATCACCAACCGAAAGGTTGAACCTTTTTGCAACAGACTCTTTAAGGACCAGAGTATAATGGTTTATAACATCTTCGAGTGAGCCCTCTATTATATCAATGCCAAGAAGCTCCAGACCATCGCGCTCCGTCTCACACAGGTTCAGCAAAATATTATCAATGCGCCCGCCCTGCTTTCTTGAATATATGTCATTAATGTTATAATGACCTGAAGTTGTTATTGTACCACTCTTTTCAATCTCGGGTATTTCCTTGCATAGGTCATCGGGTAACTGACGAGGCCAGGTGGTATCCCAATAACCCTCCTCGCTAAAATTGGGATGTTCCAGACGGTAGATATTACCGGCATTTGGGATGCCTTTGTTGTATGACAGGTCGTAATTTACCTGTACCAATATAAGATACACCGCTGCAAAGGCCACTGCCATTCCAAAAATGTTCAGTACCGACGATGTTGTGTACCTTTTGAGTAGTGTTATGAAATTCTTTATATACATAATCTTTTTGTCATTTATTATTTAAGGATAAGCACTTCGTTATCACCAAAATTATCGTAGGACGATGTTATAACCTTTTCACCCTTTGAAAGTCCATCGACTATCTCATAATACTTGGGGTTCTGGCGACCTATGCGTATTTCGCGGCGGTATGCCTTTTCACCAGCCTCGTCAACAACATATATCCAACGACCACCTGTCTTTTGAAAGAAAGCTCCGCGCGGTATATAAACAGCCTCAACAGGTTGTCCTAGCTGCAGATTCATGTTGTAGGTTTGTCCGGAACGGATATTGTCGGGAACCACTCCGGTAAAGGTAAGGTCGACCTTGAATTTTCCTTCACGTACCTCGGGGTAGACCTTGCGCAGCAACATATCGTAGACATTGTCCTGACGCATGAACGAAGCGGTTAGCCCTGTTACAATGCGGTCGATATAATGTTCATCTACCATTGCACTAACCTTATAGGCCGAAAGGTCGTTAATCTGGCCTATGGCACTTCCCTGCGAGAGTGTCTGTCCAAGCACAACGTTGAGCATTCCCACCTCGCCATCTATCGGGGCTTTTACCTTGAGATTACCCACGCGCTCTCGAATGAGCTGCATATTGAGCTGCATTGAACGCAGGTTCTCGTCGAGCTGCGCAACCTGCACGGTGCGGTAGAGAGAGTCCTGTTTCTGTCGTTCGCTCACAAGCACACGCCTTGCCTGGGCAAGTTCGTAATCCTCTTTCGACTGCAGGTAAATCTCCTTGGCAATGAGATTTTCCTTGTAAAGCTCCACATTCTGTTCGTATGTACGTCTCTTGCGTGTAACCTCAAGGTCGAGCTGCAACATCTCCTGACGGAGCGAAAGACGCTCCTGTTCCATTGAGATAAGTGTGTTGCGCAAGATGTTCTGTTTCTCGGCAAGGTCGGCCTCGGATTGCAGAATTTGCATGGAAAGCTGTTTATTTGCCATCTCAAGGATTACATCACCAGCCTTTACAGTTGTTCCTTCCTCGGCAACAATGCGCTCTACTACACCACTCTCCAAAGGAGAAAGCTGCATGGTGGTAATGGGCTGCACAGTTCCGCTCAGGCTGACATAATCGTTGAACTCACCCTGCTCGACATTTGACACGGAAATTGTTGCTGTGTTAACACGCAGTGTGGAACTGTTGTCCTTTACAAGCAGCCACACAAACAATACAAACAGCAGCGCTCCAAATGCGTAAGGCAAACTCTTTTTACTCAAAAGGGCACGCCACCCTCTTTTCTTTTCCAATTTTATATCCATAGTAGTTTATATTTTTTATTCGTTTTCAGTCGTTACAAATGGAATGCCGCTGTAGTAGTCGACCATTCGTTTCTCTATCATATACTGCAGTTCTGTACGCAGACAATCGGACTCGGCCTGCAACAGCGCTGTTGCTGCTGTCTGTAACTCTATTGCAGTAACAAGTCCATTTGAGAACTTGGCTGCAATGCCATTGTATGCAAGGCGCGAAGCTTCTACCTTATTTACAGCCATAAAATACTGCTTGCCATAACCATCCATTTGTCGGCACGCCTGTACAACTTCACTCTCCACAGCATTGCGTGTAGCAGCCATCTCCAGTTCGGCATTACGCAAGGCATTGCGGGATGAACGTACAGCCGATTTACGGCTCAAATTCGAGAATATGGGAATTGACATTGACAAACCAATATACTCACCCATATTGTTACGGAGTTGAGACGAAAATGAGGGATAAACAGTCCTGTTCTCGAAATTGGTATAATAATTTGTACTTATTCCTGCCGAGAGGCTTATTGTGGGGAACCATGCTCCCTTTGCTCGTGCATAATGGTATTTATACTCTTTTACAGCCAATGTGGATGATACCATCTGTGCATTGTTGGACAAGGCGTATTCAAGAACATTTTCTACTGAGACTGATGTATTGCCTGCTACAGGAGATGTTGTTTCAACAATATCAAATTCCAGGTCTTGAGGACAGTTCATTACCTCGCGCAGCTTTATCCATGCCATTGCAAGATTATTCTGTTGCTCGGCAAGCAGGTAATCGTAATTTGCCTCTTGAGCGGCAACCTCGGCAACCTCGGCTGCACTCTTGCGACCAAGTTCGCATAGCTTATTGGCCTGGCGAAGTGTCTCGCGCGATGCAGACAAATGCTCCTCGGCAATCTTTACTGTACCTTTATAATAGAGGACATCGGAGTATACTCTCATTACCTCCATTGCAACCCTGTCGCGTGCTATCTGCAAATCGCTGTGACCACGCTCGCGCGCAACCTTTGCAGCGCGTATTGAGTTTACATAACGCAAACCAGCAAACAATGGCATTGACGCCGACAGACTATAGGAGTTGCCGAATGTGGAGATTGTTGTATAACTGTTTGTCTCAGGGTCGATGGAACGACCGAAATTGGTCGAGGCTGAGACACCGGCCGACACCGATGGGAATAGCGAAGCAACAGACTCCTTGTAACTCATTTTTGCATTATCAAGAGCGTTACGTTGCTTGCCTACCGACAGGGAGTGCTCCACTGCGTAGGCCATACATTCATCCATTGTCATTACTTGTGCAGCAACCGATAAAGATAGGCAGACTGCAATAATTGTCATAAATATTCTTTTCATAAAAAAACGGTTTCTACTTTTATACATGCCAAAACCGTGCCAAACTTTTTAAAACACTACAAATCAACAATTTAACCAATTCGTCAAAAATATAATCTGTAAAAATTTTAGACAAATACAGTATAAAAAATAGACATTAAATAAAAAAAACAGAGAGGTTGTGATTTTTAAGGTCATGACGAACCGTTTTTTTACTATCTTCGCAAAACCTACTATAAAAAGAGAAGAAACGTGGTACTTAACTATATTTGGATAGCTTTTTTCCTGCTTGCCTTTGTAATTGCAGTTGGCAAACTGATACTCTGTGGCGACACAACTGTGTTCCCGGCAATAATGAACTCCACCTTTGCACAGGCAAAGAACGCCTTTGAGATTTCGTTGGGACTTACAGGTGTGCTGTCGCTGTGGATGGGTATAATGAAGATTGGTGAGAAAGGCGGGCTTGTTGCCGGACTTGCAAGGCTACTCAGCCCGGTTTTGTGCAGAATTTTCCCCGACATTCCAAAGGGACACCCGGCAATGGGAACCATGTTCATGAACTTCTCGGCAAACATGCTTGGACTTGATAACGCAGCAACACCTATGGGGCTGAAGGCCATGCAGGAGCTGCAGGAGATAAATCACAGGAAAGACACTGCAAGCAATTCAATGATAATGTTCCTGGTGCTGAACACATCAGGGCTCACGCTCATTCCAATAACAGTACTTCTGTACCGCGCCGAAATGGGTGCTGCAAACCCAACGGATGTATTCATTCCCATTCTGCTTGCTACCACAGTATCTACTGTTGTAGGACTGATTGTAACAAGCATTTACCAGAAAATAAACCTTTTCAACCGCACAATGTTGTTGTTGCTTTTTGGTATATGCGCGCTTGTTGCCGGTGGAACATGGGGTATGATGCAGTTGTCGCAGGTGCATATAGAACTTTTATCGACTTCGCTTGCCAATATAATACTATTCTCGGTGATAATAATGTTTATTGTTGCCGGAATGGTTGCCAGGATAAATGTTTACGAAGCATTCATCGAGGGTGCGAAGGATGGATTTTCAACAGCAGTGCGCATAATACCTTACCTTATTGCAATACTTGTTGCCATTGGTGTGTTCCGTGCTTCGGGTGGTATGGATGTTATTATGGATGGCATTGCATGGTGTGCCAACGCTGTGGGCATGGGCGATGACTTTGTGGGTGCGCTGCCAACAGCTATAATGAAACCGTTAAGCGGTAGCGGTGCACGCGGAATGATGATTGACGCAATGAACACATACGGTGCCGACTCCTTTGCCGGCAGACTTGCCTGCCTGTTCCAGGGAGCAACCGACACAACATTCTATATTCTGGCTGTATATTTTGGTAGTGTAGGAATAAAGAAAACCCGCCACGCGGTGAGCTGCGGACTGCTTGCCGACCTTGCCGGAATTATAGCAGCAATTATAATTGCATATATATTCTTTGCATAACACACTACATCATGAGAAGCATTGCATTGACCATAATTGCACTGTTTGGGTATACAATAGCACTTGCCGACGGATTCGGGATAGGACATGGTCCTTACCTGCAAAATGTAACCGAAGATAAAGTGACTGTTTTCTTCACCACATCGGCACCATCATTTGCATGGATAGAGGTAGAGTCTGACGGTTGGGTAGAACCACGGCGTTTCGCCAATAGTGAAGCCGGGTTACTGGATGCATATACCAAGAGTTACAGTATAGAGATAAACGGACTGGAGAGAGGCAAGCAATACCGCTACCGTATTGTGGCTAAGGAGATGAAGGAGTTCCGCCCCTACAAGATAACATACGGAGACAGCATAGCCACAGAATGGGAGAGATTCTATACAACCGACAGCAAGGCAAAGGAGTGTAGTTTTGTCATAATCAACGACGGACACGACAATGCCGGTAAGGTACGTACTCTTTTGGAAAAATCGCAGTTAAGCAGTGCCAATGCGGTAATATACCTTGGAGACATGATTAGCTACAGCGAGAGAGAGGATGTGCCATACAATGGATTCATTGACCTTTCAACAGAGTTGTTTGCCCGCAACAAGCCTTTTATAGCAGTACGTGGAAATCACGAGACACGCGGAAACATGGCACGCCGCTACAAGGAGTATGTTGGCACCCACGAAGGCAGGTTCTATAACATATACTATTACGGTAACACGGCACTGATAGTGCTTGACACAGGAGAGGACAAACCCGACAGCCACCCGGTATACGGCGGTATAAACGATTTCGACAGTTACCGCAACGAACAGGCTTTGTGGCTACAGCAGGAGATAAAGAGCAAGAGATTCAGACAATGCAGCAACAGAATCGTACTCATGCACATACCTCCTTACATCACCGGCAACCACCATAGCGAACAGCATGCCGAAAAGGAACTTTCAAGGTTATTCACTCCTATATTTAACAAAGCCAAGATAGACCTTGTGCTGTCGGGGCACACCCACCGCCACATAGATATAGAGCCGGATGGCGATGAGAGGAAATTCCCTATAATAGTCAACGACAACAACAGTGTTATTGACCTTAAACTAACCAAAGAAGGCATAGGAGTCACTATAACAGATAAAGATGGTAAAGTAACACTGAACAAAAAATTATAATTCTATGATAAGATACCAGACCGATGGCATTAAGATGCCTGCAATAAAAAAACGTGAGACAACAGCATGGATCAAGGCCGTTGCTGCCACATACGGAAAGAAAGTGGGCGACATAGCCTACATATTCTGTAACGACGAGAAGATTCTTGAGGTGAACCGCGAGTATCTGCAACACGATTACTACACCGATATAATTACTTTCGACTATTGCGAGGACGACACCATAAGCGGCGACCTTTTCATTTCGCTAGACACCGTGCGTACCAACAGCGAGATGGTTGGAGCTACATACGAACAGGAACTTCACCGCGTGATTATACACGGTATTCTGCACCTGTGCGGAATAAACGACAAGGGAGAGGGTGAGCGCGAGATTATGGAAGCCTGCGAGAACAGGGCACTGGCAATGAGAGGATAAGAATAGATGGCTGAACTATATATATTCCAGGGCAAGCCACAACACAAGAGGGCGACCTTTTTTTGTCGCCCTCGCATAAACAATAATTGTTTGTTCTTTATATTTAAATAAACAGCTTACAATCTTAACCCGTCAAGCATTTTTGCAAAAATCTCCATACCCTCGCGAATTTCACTCACCTTGATGAATTCGTTGGCTGTGTGGGAGCGTGAAGACTCTCCGGGACCCATCTTGAGGGTTGGAATGGAAAGCAATGCCTGATTTGATAGCGTTGGCGAACCGAAAGGCTTGCGCCCAAGTTCAACCGCACGCTTTACCAACGGATGCTCTGTTGATATGGACGATGAGTTCAGACGTGTAGAACGTGCCTTGATATCGCTACCCACATTACTGCTTATAATATCGAGCAGCTCTTTATTAGAGTAACACTCATTGCTGCGTATATCTACTACATAACTGCAATTGTTCGGTATCACATTGTGCTGCGTACCGGCATTCACCTGTGTTACAGTCATCTTTACATCACCCAAAAGCGGTGATGACTGCGGATATTTGTAGTTCTTGAACCAGTTGATATCATCTATAGCCTTGTAGATGGCATTCACACCCTCGTTTCGCGCAGCATGCCCCGATACACCTTTGGCAACACAATCGAGAACCATGAGACCTTTTTCGGCAACAGCAGGATGCATACCTGTTGGCTCACCAATTATTGCACAAGAAACTGGCGGCAACAAGGGCATTACCACCTCTATTCCGTTCTTTCCCGAAACCTCTTCTTCGGCCGAAGCAAGGAATATTGTATTATATGACTGTGGAGTCTCGCATATTTTATAGAACACCTGAAGCATTGTTACAAGTGACGCACCATCGTCATTTGTGCCAAGACCATAGATTGTATCACCTTCAACAATAGGGGTGAACGGGTGTTTGCTCCAGTCGTTGACAGGTTTTACAGTATCAATGTGAGCATCGAGCAGAAGGGTTGGACGTGCAGCGTCGTAACCTGGTGCAATACACCACAGATTGTTGAGATGGCGATGCATCTCGAACCTTACAGGAGCACCACGTTCAATGAACAACTGCAATTTGTCGGTTGCTTCACTCTCCTCACGGCTTAATGATGGGGTGCTTACAAGAACTTTCAGGAGTTCTACCGCCTGGTTTACATTTGCTTCGGTAATATTCATGAATTGCTTTTTGATTTTGCCACGAAGTTACGACTATTAATACTCATTTGCCAAATATATATATGGTTTTATAATGAAAAAATATTTCTACACCCTTTTTATATACTTTACACACAACTGCAATTTGCGTATTTTTGAATATCGTTGTATCTTCGCGGAATAAATCAAGAACAGCACAAATAACTATGATAACAGCCGACCAACTTAAAGATATAAAGGAGCGCACCGCCGCACTGAAACAGTATCTTTCAATAGATGAGAAAATAATTCAGGTAGAGGAGGAGCAGCTACGCACACAGGCTCCCGGTTTTTGGGACAATGCCAAGGAGGCCGAGGCACAGATGAAGAAAGTCAAGGGCCTGCAGGCTTGGATTGACGGATACAAAGAGGTTAACAACCGCACCGAAGAGGCCGAGATGGCTATGGAACTGTTCCGTGAGGAGATGGTTGAGGAGCACGAGGTTGACGATGCATACGCACGTGCGCTCACAGCTATTGAAGAGCTTGAGCTCAAGAACATGCTACGCGGTGAGGCTGACGACATGGACTGTGTGCTGAAAATTAACTCGGGTGCCGGTGGAACCGAGGCACAGGACTGGGCAAGCATGCTCATGCGTATGTATATGCGCTGGGCCGAGGCCAATGGCTACAAGATTGCTGTTGCCAACCTGCAGGAGGCCGAGGATGCCGGTATCAAGACTGTTACTCTCGAAATCCAAGGACCATACGCATATGGTTACCTCAAAGGCGAGAACGGAGTTCACCGTTTGGTGCGTGTGAGCCCTTACAACGCTCAGGGAAAGCGCATGACATCGTTCACATCGGTGTTCGTTACCCCACTTGTTGACGACAGTATTGAGGTGGTAATTGAGCCTGCACGTATCTCTTGGGATACATTCCGAAGCGGTGGTGCCGGTGGACAGAACGTGAACAAGGTGGAATCGGGTGTGCGTTTGCGTTACCAATACACAGACCCTTACACAGGTGCCGAGGAGGAGATTCTCATTGAAAATACCGAGACACGTGACCAACCCAAGAACAAGGAGAATGCAATGCGCCAGTTGCGCTCTATCCTTTACAACAAGGAGATGCAGCACCGCATGGAGGAGCAGGCAAAAGTTGAGGCAGGAAAGAAGAAG